>JBDSDI010000211.1:0-4750 GCA_039920645.1 Bdellovibrionota bacterium
AACGCCACCACGGCGGTTGATCCTCGCGTGCTCGAGAAAATGCTCCCGTTTTTCACCGAACACTTCGGCAACGCCGCTAGCCGTAACCATCCCTTCGGATGGAGCGCGGAGGAAGCGGTCGAAAAATCCCGCGAGCAAATCTCGTCCCTCATCGGCGCGAGCGGCAAGGAAATCGTTATCACCAGCGGTGCGACCGAATCCAATAACCTCGCTATTCTCGGCGTGGCCGAGATGTACAAAGAAAAAGGCAATCACATCATCACCTGCGTGACCGAACACAAGGCGGTCTTGGATCCGTGCAAGCATCTCGAAGAAACGGGCAACTACACCGTGACCTGGCTCGAAGTGGACAAGAACGGTCAGATCTCCCTCGAGGAACTCGAGAAGTCGATCACCGACAAAACCATCCTGATCTCGATCATGCACGGCAACAACGAGATCGGAACCCTGCAACCCATCGCGAAGATCGGACAGATCGCCAAGAAGCACGGCGTGGTTTTCCATACCGACGCCACCCAAACCGTGGGACGCGTCGCGATCAACGTCGAAGAAATGGGTATCGACCTGCTGTCGATGTCGGCTCACAAGATCTACGGACCCAAAGGCATCGGCGCTCTCTACGTGCGTCGTCGTAACCCTCGCATCAAACTCTCGCCGATCCAATTCGGTGGCGGCCACGAGCGCGGCATGCGCTCGGGCACGCTCAACGTCCCCGGCATCGTCGGTTTCGGCGAAGCCTGCGAAATCGCCCAGCGCGACATGACGACCGAGATCCCGCGCCAAATGGCTCTGCGCGATCGTCTCTATAAAAAACTCTCTGCGAACCTTGAGGACATCTACCTCAACGGCCACCCAACCGAACGTCTCCCCGGCAACCTCAACGTGAGCTTCGCTTACGTTGAGGGCGAATCTCTGCTCATGGGCATTAAGGATATCGCCGTGAGCTCGGGTTCCGCCTGCACGAGCGCTTCGCTCGAACCCAGTTATGTTCTCAAGGCGCTCGGCGCCAGTGACGAGATCGCACACTCTTCGATCCGCTTTGGAATCGGCCGCTTCACGACCGAGGAAGAAGTCGATTTTACGGCGGAGCGCGTGATCAAAGAAGTGAATCGCCTCCGCGAGCTCTCTCCGCTCTACGAAATGGTAAAAGAAGGTATCGACCTCAAGACGGTCCAGTGGACCGGCCACTAAGAAGGAATTGACGTATGGCTTACAGCAAAAAAGTTATCGACCACTACGAAAACCCCCGCAACGTCGGCTCGCTCGATAAAGGCGATCTGCACGTCGGTACAGGTATCGTCGGCGCTCCCGAATGCGGCGACGTCATGAAACTCCAAATCAAGGTGAATGCCCAAGGCCTCATCGAAGATGCGAAATTCAAGACCTTTGGTTGCGGATCCGCGATCGCATCGAGCTCGCTCGCAACGGAATGGCTCAAGGGCAAGACCGTCAACGAGGCCCTCGCAATCAAAAATACGCAGATCGTCGAGGAGCTCGCGCTGCCTCCGGTAAAAATTCACTGTTCGGTCCTCGCGGAAGACGCCATCAAGGCCGCGATCAAGGACTACCAATCTAAACAGGTCAACAAAGCTTAAGGTGATCGACGTGACGACGACTCAAGACTTTCCGATTTCAGTCTCCGAAAAAGCCGCCGCTCAGGTGAAGTCCATTCAAGAGCGCGAAGGCAAAACGGATTCTTACCTGCGACTCTCAGTCGTGGGTGGCGGATGCTCGGGCCTTTCGTACAAACTCAGTTTCGAAGATGCGCCCAAGGAAAAGGACCGCCTCGTAGAAATTTTCGGAATCAAAGTGGTCGCCGACTCGAAGAGCCTGCTCTTCTTAAAGGGCACCATTCTCGATTTCACCGATGGTCTCGAGGGGCAAGGATTCGTCTTCAATAACCCCAACGCAAAACAATCTTGCGGTTGCGGTTCCAGCTTCTCGGCTTAAGTAGCTACCCGATGTCCCACGTGTATTTCAAACTTCCTCAGGCCTACCGTGACCTGGGGATTCCTTTTTTCCTGTTTCTCTCTCCAACGGCGGAAGAGGCCCTGAGAAAACATCACGTTCAGGAAACGCGTCGACTGCACCCGGACCTTCTCTCCCTTCACGCATCCCATGACGAGCGCGAGGAGCAGGAGTCGAAGCTTGCCGCCCTGAATGCCGCTTTCCTAAAACTGCGCGATACTTCTTCACGCCTCGATCTCGTGATCGATCAGATTCTTGGCGACAATCCGTCGCTCAAAGACTCCGAGAAACCCGAGCTCCCAAAAGCTCTTGCCATGGAATATTTCGAGTTGCAGGAAGCGCTCGAGGAAAATCCGAACGACCACGCGACCCAAAGCTCGCTCAAAGCCTTCCACCAGGCGCTGGTCGCCGAGACCGATCGGCTTGCGCGCGAAATCGATGTCCTCACGGGCTCCTTCGAAGCGCGTATCTCGGATCCGATCGAGATCTCCTCGCCGTTCGTTTCGAAACTCCTCAACCTCCGGAATCGGCAGCGTTACCTGGATCGTCTTCAGGCCGATCTCGAAGCAAAACAACGCTGACGCTAAGCAAGCTTGCCAAGCGGCGGCCCAGCTTTTAGGACTTCTCCAGCATGGCCATTCAGATCGAACTCGGTGGAACTTCGCCTCAAAAAAAGGCAGACACGCCTGCGCCGCAAGGCCCCGTCTTAGGCATCGACCTCGGCACCACCAACAGTCTCGTCTCCGTGGTTCAAAGCGGAAAAGCGCGCGTGCTTTTCAACGCGGGTGAAGGTCCGCTACTCCCTTCCGTTGTTTCTCTGAACGAGAACGGCAGCGTGAAATTCGTCGGCGACGAAGCGGTGAGTGAACGCGCCTTGCGTCCCGAACACGTGCTCTTCTCCGTAAAAAGACTCATGGGTCGCTCGCTGAAGGATCTCCAGTCCGACATCGCGCAGATTCCTTACGCACTCGAAGACGATGAACTCGGCGCGCAAGCCCGCATTCGTGTTGGCACGACGCGTATCTCTCCCGTAGAAGTTTCGGCAGAGATTCTGCGCGCTCTCAAAATTCGCGCCGAGAAAGCGCTTGGCGAGGTGTCTAACCGCGCCGTCGTCACCGTGCCCGCCTATTTCGACGATGCCCAGCGCAGCGCCACCAAGGCCGCAGGACGTCTCGCGGGTCTGCATGTCTTACGCGTGATCAATGAACCCACGGCGGCGGCTCTCGCCTACGGCTGGTCGAACGAAAATCCCGGCACCGTCGCAATTTTCGACCTCGGCGGCGGCACTTTCGACATCTCCCTATTGCGTATCGAACCCAACACCTACCAGGTTCTTTCGACGGCAGGAGACACCCATCTCGGCGGCGACGATCTCGACCGTGCGCTCGCAGAAAAAATACTTTCTAAAATTCCCGCTGCGCACCCGCTGCGCAAACTTTCACTCGGATCGCGCCAGGCCCATCTGCTCGTCGCGGCCGAAGCGGCCAAGAAAACTCTTTCTATCGCGACGAGCGCCCTAATCTCCATCGAGGGATTCGAGTTGAGCGTTACGCGCGACGAAGCCGAAGCCCTCTGGCGCCCCATCCTCCTGCGTGCGATCGAGTGCTGCCAAAGTGCGCTTCGCGACGCGCGCCTGAGCGTTGCGCAGATCCAAGACGTTTTGCTCGTCGGCGGCTCGACACGCGTTCCGCTCGTGAAAAAACTTGTTGAAGAATTTTTCGGCCGCACCGCCAACGACTCTCTCAATCCCGACGAGGTCGTGAGTCTCGGAGCCGCGCTGCAGGGCGAGATTCTCTCGGGTCGCGGCGAAGAACGTCTGCTGATGGACGTCGTCCCTCTAAGCCTCGGACTTGAAACCATGGGCGGCGCCGTCACCAAACTCATTCACCGCAACTCGGGACTCCCCGTCGAAGCCCGCGAAGTCTTCACGAATCACTCTCCCGAACAGAATGCTTTCGATCTGCATATCGTGCAGGGCGAGCGCGAACTGGCGGGCGATTGCCGCTCCCTGGCCCGCTTCAAATTGCGTGGACTCGCCGCCGCTCCGGCCGGATTCCACCGCATCGAAGTGCTTTTCCGCATCGATTCGAACGGCATCCTAAACGTGCGTGCCAAAGACCTACGCTCGGGCGTCCAACAGGAGATCGAAGTGCGTCCGAGCTTCGGCATCACCGAAGACGAACTTATTCAGATGCTCGAATCGGCCTATGAGCACGCCGAAGACGACATGTCCAAACGTCAGCTCGTGGACCTGAAGATCGAGGCCTCAACCGTGATCGTCGCCGCCGAAAATATTCTGAAAGACTCCGGACATAAAGTCGAAGCCGCCACCGCGGCCGAGTTCAAAGCACGCCTTGTGGATCTGAGGAACGCATACAATTCCAATTCCTGGAAACAGTTGCGCGACGCTCTGGATACCCTCGAGGAATGCGGCAAAGAGCTGGCCGAGATCCAAGTCAACGGAGCGATCTCGGGTGCCCTCAAGAACAAAGACGCTTCCAAAGTCTAAGCCCCGCGCCTTCACGTGATCTTAACTTTTCCCGATCAGCGAAAATGAGACACTAGAGACGTGGCATGTAAGCGGAAACAAAAGTGGGCCTTGGCCCTCTTTTCGACATTCTTTTTTCTACTGACGGCCTGCGGAGCCAAGCCCGAAGCCGTGCTCGATTCCGCGACCGCGACCTTCGCGCGCGATGCTCAAACCCTCTCGCTGTCGTGGCTCGAAACGGCACTCGCAGAAAGCGATTCCGCCGAGCTAACGCTCGCAATCCAAGACGTTCAA
>JBDSDI010000212.1:0-8470 GCA_039920645.1 Bdellovibrionota bacterium
TCTTCATTTCTTCGCCGCTACCGGTCTGGAGCATCAGTTTTCCTTTGTAGGAACCTTGCTCGGTTTCGGTATCGCGTCCGAAGAAGTCGCCGTCGCCGAGGACCTTTAGATAGGTGTTGTGATGCCCAAATTCGAAAGCCATGCGCTGATAGCCGATCGCGGCGAGTTGGATTTCCTTGGGGTTCGCATCGAAAGACCAGGGCTCGTTGGGTTTCGTGAGATCGACGTAGTTAAAGGTCGCGCCGTTTACGGTTTCGGACACTTTCACCGTAATATTGACGGTGCGCGATTCGGTTTGGCCGTTACAGGTGACTTCGCCATGGAACATGTCCGTTCCTGCAAAAACGGAAGCCGAACAAAGAAGAGTGGTTGCTAAAAGCATTACTTTTTTCATAAAATTTCTCCTAGGTACGTAGTAGTGCACTGGGTCAATCTCATCAAGAAGTATCTCCCAGATGGAGAAAACTTAGCAAATCATCGACCGTCAAAGTTCCCGGATTCTTCCGTCCCGCGCTCCGGTTTATTCTGTTAACCATGCACCGCTTCTTCACATCCGGAAACTGGAGCCGTAAGGCGCAAAGCTCTCTTCTTGTTGTTCTTTCTCTCGTTAGCATCTCCGATGCACACGCGTTGAATAAGCAGCTCACGCAGCTCGTGAAATGGGAAACAGAATCGAACGCGGTCGCAAAACGCTCGCCGGAGAAAATTCTCATCGAGAACTACGAGATTCCTCTTTCAGAACTTCAGACCGACCTCGCCAAAGATCTCGATTACCGCATCAAGAGCGCGCTCATCTTCAAGAAAGATGACGGCAAAGACTACGTGCGCTGGATCATCAACCCCGAAGACACCAAGTGGTTTAAGCAAGTCGAGTCTTGGCTGAAGGCAAAAAATCTCTCGACTGAGCGCCATCACTACTTCGATGCCTACATGACGGCCTCGCGCAGCTTCGTTCTCGAGGATCCGAAGACGGGCTATGCCTTCTCCGGAAAAGTTTCGACGAACGTCACCGGTGGAAACTGGAAAGACAAACACTTTCCTATCGACGACGCGGTCCAGATCCGCATGGCGACTGATCATGTAAACGAAGTGAGCGGAAAAATTGCCTTTGATCGCCTGAAGCTTTTGCCGGAGCCAGCTATGTTCGGCATCGCCGACATCGACCAAGCGTTCGGAATCCGCGCGCTGGGAGATGCGGCTGAAGGAAAACGCTACTACATTCCCGCCTTCTCGATCATGCACGATGAGACGAGTCGCATGCTCGCCGCCAAGGCCGGGGCGGCAGACGTCGCCGCTTACTGGAGAGAAAATTATAATAAACCCCTCGCCGAGGCGCTCGCCGAATTCACCGCGCACTTCGGTCTGACCTACGACTCGGGTCACGGACAGAACTTCCTTTTGGAACTCGACGAGAATATGAAACCGACCGGCAAGGTGGTGCTTCGCGATTTTGCCGATTCCTACGCGCAAAAAGAATATCTCCAAGCCCTGAACTGGGACGAATTCCTCTCGAAGTGGGACGCTGACAATATCGTCGATGGGCATCTTCAAATGTCGGTGGGCATTCTTCACGGCAACACGCCACCGAGCTGGATGAGCGAACAGGAATATGCGCGATACTCCGTCGAGTTTTTCGATGCTTACGACAAGAAATTCTCGAGCCTCACGGGAGTGCCCGTTTCGGAACTCAAAAAGACCCCCGTCACTGGCAACCCGGGACATTTTTCCTATATGACGAAAACCTACAACACCAAAGGTCCGGCGTGGAACGAGTGGCGTCGATTGGCCCACTGTCTCGCGGGATCGTGGACCGCGAGGGATGGATCACCTTGTCCGCCAAATTTAGTGAAACAACTCGAAGGGACTCCCCCAGCGGCCTTTCTGAAGGCTGTCGAGAGCGGCGCGGTATCGTGTTCGCATGACGTGCAAACGATTCTCAAGGGACACTGATCGTCGTCGTAGCACGACTTAACGCAATCTTCATGCTCATCTCTCTCTAAAGACGTCCTGTTAAACGCCCCTTTAAGAATAGTTTTCACTCTCTCGCGCTAAATCGCTAAAATGGGAGCACATGCTTCGCGGGCCGCGTTTATTTTTATATGTTCTCGCCGGATTCAGCACTGCAGCCGCAGCGTCTTCCGCGCATCCGAGCCCCACTCCCGCACCCTTAATAAGCACAGGAATCGCCCCGAAGAATTTAAGAGATCTGGCTCCATGTCCTGAGGCGCTCTTCGATCAAATCGCCAGCGGCGATCATTCGAGCGGCGGCTGGCTCGCGGCCGTAAAGCCAATGATCTACTGGATGGATACGAGCGTTCTAAAGGGAGCGGATTCCTGCAGGAACTACCTTACAAACACTTTTAAGAATCCATTCGAATTGGAGAAGCTCTTCTCAAAAATTCCCGAACTCAGTCTCGGGCCCGAACACGACATGCTCGCTTCACGCTGCCTCATCGGATCACCCGCGGCGGCGCGCATGCAATCCGAAGATCGTTACGCGGCGGTCGCGGACTATGTCGCGCTTATGACTCGATTGAAGACAGGAACAGTCGGCGACATCGAAACGATTGCGGCAATCGACCGCACACTCGGCCAACCGGTGCTCGCAGGGGTTCCCGACTTCGACAACAAAGAAGTTCCAGGCTCCAAAGACGCCGTGGTGCAGATCAGCGGCGACCCCAGGTGCACTGAATCCCGAACGGCCGATTTCGATGGGATGGTCTCACAGACTCTCAGCGCCTTTGCGAGTCTTCAAGAAATCGCGCAGAAAAGCGCGATCAATCATCACAAAGCCCTTGGAGTGCGGGACCGTGGACCTGGAACCGTAATCGATGAAGCTGTTCAAACGAAACTCGACCAAGCGCGCGAAGCGATTCTCAATAACTTCTCTTGGATGAAGTCCAAGGAGTTCGAGCCTCTCATGGGTCAACGTTACGTTCAGCATGGCCGTGGTCGTAGCTTCGACCAGTGGTCAAAGGGGTCTATAGAGGACACGTTGAAAAAACACCTTCAGAATGCGCGCCAGGGCCTCGTCGAACAGGTGACACGTTTCAAAGATGCGGGGGTCTGCATCCATAGCCCTCAGCTCAACTGTCTCAACAAGAGTTTCAAAGCGCTCTCCGAAACTCCCGACATCAACCTGAGTGGGATTTTGAAGAACATTCATGATCGTCAGCAAACGCGTTTTACCAAAGAAGAGGCTTTCGCCATTGGCGGTCTTGGAACGAGCGAGTGCCGTCAATCGATCCGAGAACTTAAAAAAGAAGCCAACGACACCGCGCGCAGTTTCGTCGGAAATACCGCGCTTACGGTCGCGACTTTTGGCGCCGGCGCCTACGCCAACATTGCGCTCCGCGGTGTTGAGGCCGGCGGTTTTGCTTCGAAAATCCCGGCAATGACCAAGGTTATCCAATCCGTGGGAACGAAATTTCCACTCAGTTTGCGCCTCGCTCAAGGTACCGTCTTTGGAAGTGACGGACTCTGGCTCGGTGAAGCCGGCGTGAGTGCTTACGCAAAGTGTTTTGGAAAAATGGAAACGGCTATCACGCGCGACACACGCTCTTTGTCGAGACAAATTTCTTGCGGCAACGTGACGGTAGGAAAAGTTTCCGCCGAAATCGCCAATCGCAACTGTCTCCTCGAAGCTTCGATGGCCGCCGTCAACGCGCTTCCCTTCCTGCCGAAAGTCGTCGGAAAAGTCATGAGCGGCGAGGCGAAAGTCGCTAAGGCGATCGATTCGCCTGAACTGAGCTCGACCGTGAGTGCTGTGGAAAAAGAGCACGTTTCTATTCCCGAAACGCATTCCGAAAAGGTGAGCACTGAAGCGCCTCCCGTGCATGAGACCGTTGCCGACGTGACGGTCGACGTAGCTGCCACCACTCCTACAAAAAAGATCTTGGGTGTTGATCCCGTGGCTCTAGCTAAAGTCGTCGGCAAACCCGCAGGACTGACCTTGGGGGTCGCGAACGATCTTCTGGTCACCTGTCTCAGGTGTTCTTCGATCATCCCCGATAGCGTTGCGGGTTTCCTGCCGCTCAGTAACGACATCGCTAACGTCGCTGCTAACGCTACGGGCAAACGCTGGCTTTATAATGGTTTGAGCAAGAGCATCGCCGACGGAATCGCGATGGGAACAATCGTCGGACATGCGATCACTTCAACCTCGGCCCACGGACCTGTCTCCGGCCTCCTCACTTTTGCTGGGAGCATGGGCATTACCTACTGGTTCCCCGTCAAATATTTCCATCCTGTGATGCATGGAATTCCCGAGGTCATTCCTGAATCAATGGCAACCGCAAAAAAGTTCGCGAAATCCATATCCGGCCAAACCATGATTGGCGCTTCGCTCATCGTCGTCGTTGAGCAAACGATGCACCACGCGGAGGAACTCATTTTGAAACATACCGGCGAGCACCCGCTTCCCGGAACAGAAGCTGAGAACAAACGCATTGAGGATGCTCTCACGATGTATCTCGTTGACGGCGCAGCCAATGCGAGTTCGCAATTAAACGCCGCCGACCAAGACCGCTTCGATGCTTCGCTTGTCTATCTCATCAAAGGTGGAGCGCCTCCTGAAGGAGTTTCTCCCAAAGTGAAGCGCCGCCTTACTCAGCTTAATCTTACGACGAGCCTCGGGAGCCTCTTGAGCGCAGACCGTATTGCAGAGCTACAAACGCGCGTTAATACGATCCCATAAATCTTAGAGCCCGGGGCAGTCCCAATCTTTGATGCCGAGATCCGTCTGCACGCCTTGGCGGATGATTCCGGCGCGTGCGGAAGGGTCCACCATCGCTCCGGCCTCGAAGATTTTCTTGATCTGGGAATCGGTGATATGGGCGTTCAAATATTCGGCCATCTTTGCGGCACGCAGACCCGGGTCTTCGAGTTCGATATCGACGCGTGTAACTTCGGTGCAGTACGCATCCAGCATGGCTTTCTGTTCGGTCTTCTGGGAGTTGTTGCAAGCCGAAAGTCCTAAAAGGCCGCCAAGACTCAGAAGAAAAAAGTTTTTCATGCCTGAAATTATAGCAGAGCTTCTCCTCGGCTTCGCTTTCCTTCGCCCTCTAAAATCCGCTATAAAGAGAAGCTATGAATTCTCGCGTGCCTGGCCCTCTCACTCTCGAAGAAATGAAGCAGAACGTCAAACGGCCGAAGCGCGCCGTCGTCACGGCGGGTATGCCTTACGCGAACGGTCCAGTGCATCTGGGGCATTTGGCGGGCGCGCTGGTTCCGCCCGATATCTTCGCGCGCTACATGGGAATGCTTATCGGTCGTGAAAACGTCCTCTTCGTTAGCGGCAACGACGATCACGGATCGACGAGCGAACTCGCCGCACTCAAGGCCGGGATTCCGATTCGTCAGTTCATCGACTCCATTCACGATAAACAAGAACGCACTTTGAAAAACTATTCCGTAGGTTTCGACGTGTTCTCCGGAACCTCGCGCCCGGAGTGTTTCCCGATTCACAGCGCGCTCTCGCAAGAGTTCATCCGCAAGCTAAGCCAAAACGGTATGCTAGAAAAGAAGACAAGTCGGCAGTGGTTCGACTCCAAGCTCTCGCGTTTCCTGCAAGACCGTTTCGTGAGCGGCAAGTGCCCCAACCCGAAATGCGACAACGAAAGCGCTTACAGCGATCAGTGCGACAAGTGCGGCGCGCAGTACGAGCCGTCCGAACTGATCAACCCCAAGAGCACACTGAGCGACGCGACGCCCGAACTGCGCGATACCGTTCACTGGTGGCTCGATCTATGGAAAGTCTCCGAACCCTTGCGCATGTGGATTCAATCGAAAGAAAAAACCTGGCGCTCGGCCGTTTATAAAGAAGTGCTCGGCACGGTGCTACCCGCGCTCGCCTTTGCGAACACTTTTGAGGATAAATACAAAGAGATCAAAGCGACGCTGCCGAAACATTCGAGCAAATACGCCGCCGGAAAAAAAGTTCAGCTGCAGTTCGATAACAAGGCTGATTTCGAAAGCTCACGAAAGCTGCTCGCCGCAAACGGTATCGGGAACGACGTTATGGACGGCTGGGCCCACCGCTCGATCTCGCGCGACGTGGCGTGGGGAATCCCTATGCCCGCAGACATCGATCCCGAGATGAAGGGAAAAACCCTCTACGTGTGGCCCGACTCGCTCATCGCGCCGCTCGCGTTCTCCCAGGTCGCCCTGAAGAAGAAAGGACTCGATCCCGAGACTTACAAAAAATTCTGGACCGACCCCGAGTCGCGCATTTATCAGTTCCTCGGACAAGACAACGTCTACTTCTACGTGCTCATGCAGGGCGCGATGTGGCTCGGAACCCAAGCCGATACGCAGCGCCAACCGCTACCGGGCGAGTTACAACTCACCGACGTCTTCGGCTCGTATCACCTCTGGGTGAACGGCGAGAAGATGTCGAAGTCGACCGGAAACTTCTTCACCGGTGACGAGCTCCTGGACGAGAAAGGCTACACGGGCGACCAAGTCCGCTACTTCCTCGCGACGCTAAACCTCGCCGAGAAAAATTCGAACTTCGATTTCTCGACGCTGGACGAACGCAACAAGTTCTTAGCCGGTCCCATGAATGCCGCGTTCGAAAAACCGCTCTCGGCGGCGCATTCGCAGTTCGGCGGCAAGGTGCCCGACGGGAAGCTTAACGAAAAGGTGCGCGAAGAAACGACCAAACTCGTGCAGAAGTACCTGCGCTCGATGGAGAAATCCGACTTCCCCGTACTCCTGGGCCAGATCGAAAACTACGCGCGTCTCGTGAACAGCCTTTTCACGCAGCACAAGCCGCACGACGATCGCCACCCGATCGAGGAACGCCAAGATGCGCTCTACTCGTGCTTCTATATTCTGAAGAATCTCATGATTATGCTTTATCCCTTCGCTCCTGCGACGATGGATAAACTGCGCGTCTCTCTTAACCTGCCCGCAAACGTCTTCACGGTCGACGAGCTCGGAACGGGACTCCCCGCCGGACACATCGTCGGCGAGAAGCAGCAGTTCTTCCCTGCGGTCGAAGGCGCTTAAACCTTATTCGCAGCTCTGCGCCGATTCAGCGCCGAGGAAGTTTGCTTCGGGATTCAGGTCGAGCTTCAGGGCACCCGAGCGACAGTTCTCACGAAGCGTGTCGGAAACCGAAGAGAGGTTCTTGGCAAAGATATCAATGTAGCGCTGAGCCATGTTGAGATCAGTGAGCATGAAGTCCTTGATCTGCGAATCGGCCGTAAAGGCGCGCGCAAGTTTTTGGACGCCCGCGTAAGTCTTAGGATTGATGTGGCGCAGCCGCGCGGTGTAGCCAAGCTTTGCATTCACGTTGCCATTGATAAAAGTGCAGTCGTTATCTTTGGAGACAACACGGCGAATAAGCAGAGCGCCGGCAGGCAAGGGTTTCTCGCCTTTGTCGACTTTGCGCTTCTCGACCGACGACAGGTTCTTGTCGCCGTCACGGAAGTAATAGTAGTTCACGCCGCCTAAGTTGAGTCCCGTGTAGCGATCGCTCTGCGAGGAGAGTTGGTCGAGGACGATCAGATCTGCGTAGTCGCGCGCGGTCTGAAGTCTTTGGAGACTGACCTGGGAAAGTTGTTTTCCGAAGATCGTAGCCGCTGGGGTCGAGGAAAAGGCATCACGCACGCCCTCCATTCCTTCGAAAGCGCCTCCCTGAACGCCATCAACCCAACCCGGGTGGGTGAAGTCGGCTTTCACATTGTCGCGCAGAAATCCGAAGAGTTGTTTGAGGTCGCTGGTGTAGATCGAGCTCGCCATGTCAGCGCGCGAGGGGTCGCGGTAAGCGTCAATGTAGTTCTGATAGGATTTGCGAAGTACACCGTTGATCTTCATCTTCGTGGCGTTCACGGCGACCTTTTGCATGACATCAAGATCGATAGTTCTTAAGACCATCGCGGGAACTTCGAGGATATCGCCGAGGTAGCGCGAGAGATGGTAGGTGAGCATCGCGCCGGGCGCATAGGTACAGGTGCGATCGTTGTCGGTAGTTTTAAATTTGGTGAGCTTGTCAGTAGGACGTTCGCGTCCACACTTCTCGATCGATTCGATCGACTCTTTGGTGTTCGCGGCGACGAGTTCTTGAAACTCGATTGACGCGCTGGTGCTGGAGATCTTGGGGCAGGCTCCGACGCCGTGGGTTTCCGACGTAGGACCGTCCTTATGAAGATCATACGAACAGAGTTGGCGCTCGCGATCACGGTCCTTGGCTCCGTCTTTGCCGCGATATTCGGCTCCGGGAAGATGCTTGGGGACGACGCAGATTTCTGCGGGGGCGCCGGCGACGGGAAAACTTTGGGTTTCATCACCCCTTTTTACGGAACGGTCGAGACCGCCCGCCATTGAGGAAGATGCCATAGCCAAAATGCCACAAAAACTCAGAATATTTTTCACTTTCGATTCTCCTATTTCAACTCAGTATTCGGTGGAACGAGCTTCGACTTGTGAGCGAAGCGAGGTCAACGGAGCGTAGTCGCTGCCGCCA
>JBDSDI010000213.1:0-2892 GCA_039920645.1 Bdellovibrionota bacterium
TCTTGAGCCAGAGCGCTAACGCCTTTAAGCGAAGCGTATGATCCAGAGGAAGAATTTTACTCGCCTCGAGCGCATGATAGTACGCGCGTCCAAGATCGCCGCGCATCTCGTAGCTCGACGAAAGCAGGATGTGGAAATCGGCGTTGGATTTGAGTTTCGGCGACGCGAGCGCCAAGTGCATGTTGAGCGTGCGGACCTTGGCATCGAGACAGTTCTGCCAATAGGACTTCGGCTTGGATAAATGATGATCCGGAATCTGGCGAAGTTCCAAGACATCATTGTGGATCGACTGAATTTCGAGAAGTCGCGCACTGTCGCTGAGGTTTTCCTGGCTCTTCTTGAACTCCCCATCCGTCTTGTCGCATTCAAGTGCGAAACACATCGAGGACGAGAGACACAGGACGCTAAGACCTAGCCAGTATTTCATAGCCGTAGTTTATCAAAAACCTCAGACGCTGCGACGACGTAGCTGCGGCAGTTTTTTGATGACGAACCACAAAGCCACGACCACAAGCACCGCGAGCACAACGAACTTAACCGATTTGAAGTTCTTTAGGATCACGTCGCCGTAGATTGCGACGAGAATGACTTGCGTAGGAACGCTGAGGAGCGCGGCGGTACCGTCGACGGCCACGAATTTCCAAAAGGGAACGCCCAAGAGGCCGCACGCCATGTGGCCCGGGAAACGCAGGCCCGGCGTGAAGCGGAAAAGGCCGCTCGCCCATGCTCCGTATTTGCCTGTCCATGCTTCGGCGCGCTGGAAGACAGCGGAGTTGTGATACTTCTCAAAGCGCGGATTGCCTCTGAAACGCCTGCCGAGGAAGCGGCCGATCGCGAAGACAATAAAATCGCCTCCGATAACCGCCACGAAGCAAAGAAACGCAAGAACCCACATGTTCACCGACGGCCCTTGGCCATGCGAATGCGCGAGCGGGTATTTTTCGGGGTTATGGGCCACGTGAGCGACGAGCCCCGAAGACACCAGAGGAATTTCTTCGGGTAGTGGGAATCCAAAACTGCTGATGAACAACAGCCCTACGACGCTGCAATAGACCCACATGGGCTCGTAAGCGCGGTCCGAAAGCCATTGAAAGAGGTCTTGCTCAGAGATTCCAAACATTGCGAGCCGATCATAAACGTTGCCCGAGGCGAAGACACGACGCAGAGGTGTAAACACGCACTTAACGCCCTGCGCTATTTATCCAAAATAATAGCTGCAGTGCGTTGTTTTCACTCGATCTTGGCTTTAAAGGGCTGTCAGGAAAATGTACAGAACATTTAACTCAACAACGGCAGTCATTCGGGCAAGAAGATCTAACGGCGGATCAAGGAAAGGATTTGGTAATGACAAACATTCAAGTACGCACACTCACTCTCGGCACTCTTCTCGTAGGAGCACTGTCGATGAACGCTTTCGCAGAGGTTGTTAGCAATCCGAACCGCGTTCTCGTTATTGACGAAGGTGTCGACCTTCAACATAGCGACCTGAGCACGCACGCTTTCGTGAACGCCGCTGAGCAAAACGGACAAAAGACCATCGACGACGACCGTAACGGTTTCGTTGACGACGTGTCCGGATGGAACGCAATCAGCCACGACTCCGAATACTTCCCCGCGTGGGTCCGCAAGATGTTCGTCGACAACAGCGACACCGTCACCAAGCTTTTCGCCCTCTACAACCGCATCGAAGAAGGCGATAAAACCGCCCTCGAGACCGTCCGCACCAATCCCGATATCGCCAGCGCCCTTAACACGATCCTTGGCCTCAGCCACGGTACGCACGTCAGCGGCATCGTCGTTCGCTACGGCAATCCCAACGCTGAACTCGCCAGCCTCAATGTCTTCACTTCGAGCCAGGAGCCCGCAAAAGGCGCAGAAGGCAGCGGCCCTACCGGCCCGACTTTCGCTCAAGCTCGTCTTGGCGTCACCAGCTCCATGGCACGCTTCAAGTCCCTCGTGAAAGAAACCCTCAGCCCCGTCGCTGAAACGGCAGTCGAAACTCCGAATGCCTCGCAATTCGTATCCCAATTCGACGACAGCGCAGGCATCACGGATTTCCTCACGAAACTTCGCGCTCAAGAGACCGCAGAAAAGAGCACCCTCGCGGCCTACGTTCGGGCAGTAAAGCCTCGCGTAGCGAACCTCAGCCTCGGCTCCGCTAAGATCGGTATCCAACAAGCGCTCGATTCGATGTGGGAAGAAGACCTCACGAACGCGAAACTCCCGCTCACCACCCAGCGTACGGCTCTCCAAGAACGTAACTACCAACGCATGCTCGCCGACACTTTCGAGATCTTCCGCGGATCGTGGAACCAACTCTTCCGCGCGAACCCGAACACTCTCTTTGTGATTGCAGCCGGCAATGACGGTGGCGATGCGACCGTTCCAAACTCGGGCAACAACGGCATCAACGAAGTCCTTCCTGCGAACTGCTCTAAGGATAATGCGAACGTCATCACGATCGCAGCGACGACCCAAGAAGGCGTGATTGCCGACTTCTCGAACTTCAACGCCACCCTCGTTAACGTCGGCGCATGGGGAACCCAAGTTCCTTCTATCGCTCCGAACAACAACACCGCTGTTAAGATGAGCGGAACTTCGATGGCTTCGCCGAACGCGGCCGGCCTCGCTTCCAGAATCATCTCGGTCAATGCGCGCCTCACCGCCGCTCAGACCCGTCAGATTCTCGAAGGCACCGTGAAGAAAGTCGCTTCCCTTCAAGGCAAAGTCTCCAGTAACGGAATGGTCGATCCCCAAGCCGCTCTCGATGCTGCTAGCAGAACCCTTCTGTCGAACAACGTTGCTGCTGCGATCACTGAAGCTGTGCAAGCTCGCAACAATGCGGTCCGTATGCCAAGCATCCTCAGCACCTCGCCCTTCGCGAAGGCTGAC
>JBDSDI010000214.1:0-5766 GCA_039920645.1 Bdellovibrionota bacterium
CGAGACGCGTGTCGCGTTCTTCGGCTTTGTCTTTCTTCGAGGCGCAAGCACCGAGACCCAACAACGCGAGCGTAATCATGATTTTCGTTTTCATTTGAAATTCTCCTTTAGAATCGAACGACGTAGCGAGCTTTCATTTCGGTCGTCTTGGGGTCCCAATCCGGCACAAACGCCCATTGGGGCGCCTCGTGAATGGAAGGCGTCAGCGAGGCCGCGGGAACAGCCCCGGCAACGCTATAGGTCAAGTAGAGCGCAGATGCGATCATGCCGACTCCGGCTCCGATCGAAATATTGCGGATGTTGTCCTGCGGTTTGTCGTAGAAAGAGAGGGTCGAAAGACCCAGGATTCCACCTACGAGACCCGCCATGAGAAGTCCCCCGATGGCCTCTCGGGGTTCAAGCTCTTTGGGCATTTGCTGTGCCCGGACGACAGGAGAGGCAAGCAAAAGACCGATCAGCGAGAGCCTCATCCCAAACGACTTGAAAGCACAACGTTTCATCTACCCTGTACTCTAACGGGCCGACGGGACCTTGCCAAGAACCCCAAACAGGCGTTTTGGTCAAACGGCACAGGGCGTGCGGACTTGCGAAAGAGCTGATGTCATACTGTGATGCGGGTACGGGGGGATGTTATGAGTCTTGCGCATACAGAACAAAGCTTGAAATTCGCGAAGTTCTTCGACCATACTCTGCTCAAACCTGACGCGACCCAGGCGCAAATCGAAGTGCTGTGCATCGAGGCCCGTCAAAATCTTTTCTGTACTGTCTGCGTCAACGCCAGCTGGATCCCGCTTGCGACCCGTCTGCTGAATGGCAGCGGTGTCCTCCCCATTAGCGTCGTCGGCTTCCCGCTTGGCGCGACGCTGACGCGCGCCAAGGTTCTCGAGACCGCTGAAGCCATCGCGGCCGGCGCACGCGAGATCGACATGGTCCTCAACGTCGGATTTCTTAAATCGGGTCTTCTCGCCGAATGCGAAAAAGACGTACACGATGTCGTTCTGATCGCGGGAAGCGTACCCGTAAAAGTCATTCTCGAAACCTCGCTCCTGAGCCCCGACGAGATCGCTACAGCCGCTAAACTTTGCGAAGCAGCGGGTGCCGCCTTCATCAAAACGAGCACCGGCTTCGGAACCCGCGGCGCGAACATCGAAGACATTCGAATCATGAAAAAAAATACGACTTCCAAAATGCGGATCAAGGCGAGCGGCGGCATTCGTACCCTCGTTGCAGCAGAAGAGATGATCGAGGCGGGCGCTCATCGCATCGGTTCGTCGTCCTCCGTTCAGATCCTCGCCGACTGGTGCGCGAAGAGCGGGATTTCTCTGTGAGCCATCATCACTTCGACCGCGTAATTCTCGTCGTTCTGGATTCCGTCGGCATGGGAGCCGCCGCAGACGCTTCGCGTTTCGGCGACGAGCGCTCTCATACGCTCGGGAATATCGCACAGTGGTGTGCAAAGAACTCCAAACCTTTTCTACTGCCGAACCTCAATCGCTGGGGGATCGGAGAGCTGGTGACGGGTCCCGGCTTCCACAAAAATCCTCACCATATCGCCTCGCTCGCTTCTCTCGAAGAAATTTCTCCCGGCAAAGACACAACCACGGGTCATTGGGAAATTTCCGGAACGCCTCTCACTAAAAATTTTCCCGTCTACCCCGCGGGTTTCGCAGAAGAGGTCATGAAAAAGTGGGCCGCCGAAAACGGACTCTCGGGTTGGCTTCTCAATGCACCGGGATCGGGCACGCAAGTTCTCAGCGACTACGGCCTCGAGCACATGAGGAGCGGCAAGCCCATCGTGTACACCTCGGCCGACAGCGTCTGGCAGATTGCGGCCCACGAAAAGACTTTCGGACTCGAGCGTCTCTACGAAATCTGCCGCTCGGCGCGCAAGTACGCCGACACACTCGGACTCGGTCGCGTGATCGCACGTCCTTTTGTCGGCGACTCACCCCAAGAATTCAAACGCACCGAAAACCGACGCGACTTCTCCGAAATGCCCCCCGAACCCAACATGCTCGACGCCCTTAAGAACGCGGGTCATTTCGTAGGCGGCGTGGGCAAGATCGAAGACATCTTTGCCCACCGCGGACTTACGCTTGCCAATCACACCGGACGCAACGAGACGAGCCAAGAGGCCACGCTCGAGATGATCAGAGAGACCGAAGGACAGCGCGGGCTGATCTTCACGAACCTCATCGACTTCGATATGCTCTACGGTCATCGTCGCGATCCTGCGGGATACGCGGACTGCCTCATGCGTTTCGACGACTACCTGCCCCGTCTCGAAACAGTTTCGACGGAGCGGGATCTCGTGATGCTCACCGCCGATCACGGTAACGACCCTACGCATTCCGGAACCGATCACACGCGCGAAGACGTTCCCTTCCTCTTCTGGTCCAAGAACAGCGCCTTCAAAGCCCATAATTTCGGTCGCCTTCGCGGCTTCCATCACATCGCCCGTCTCGCACTCGAGAGCCTTGGCCTCGATGCCGTCAGAGCCGTGCCCACCCTCGCCGACACCGCGTCGCTCCTTCAAGGAACTCTTCGCTGATGCTTCCCGTCGCCGAGATCATTCGCAAGAAGCGCGAAGGCCTACCGCTCAACTCGGAAGAACTCGGTTTTCTTGTCACGGGTTTCGCCAGCGGCAGCATTCCCGACTACCAAGTTTCGGCGTGGCTCATGGCAAGTTTCCTTTGCGGAATGGACCGCGAAGAAACGTTCGTGCTCACCACGCTGATGCGCAATTCGGGCAAGACCCTCGACTGGCGCAAGCTCAGCTCGAATTTCCAAAACACTCGTTTCGCCGACAAGCATTCTACGGGCGGAGTTGGCGACAAAGTTTCGCTGATCCTTGCACCGCTCGCGGCCTGCCTCGGCCTCAAAGTTCCCATGATGAGCGGACGCGGTCTCGGGCATACCGGTGGAACCGTAGACAAGCTCGAATCGATCCCCGGATTTTCCATGCGTCTCGACGAGAAGAGCATGATTCGTTGCCTCGACGAAGTCGGCGTCTGCATGATGTCCCAGTCGTCCGAACTTTGCCCCGCCGATCGCAAACTCTATTCGCTGCGGGACGTGACGGCGACGATCGAAAGCGTTCCCCTCATTACGGCGTCCATTGTTTCCAAGAAATGGGCCGAAGGCATCGACGCCATCGTCTACGACGTGAAATGTGGACAAGCCGCTTTTATGTCTACGCTCGACAAGGCCGAAGATCTTTCCCGGAGCCTCGTGCGCATTTCGAAGAAAGCCGGACTCGAAGCACTCGCATGCGTGACCCGAATGGAAGAACCTCTCGGTTCCTACATCGGCAACGCGATGGAAGTCGAAGAGTCAGTTTGGATACTGAAGAATCAGTATCCTTCTGAACTCCACAAGCGAGTCATCCGTCCGCTGCGCCAGCTTTGTATCGACCTCACGAGCGAAATGGCGGTGCTCGCCGGCACGCGCGATTCCATGGACAAAGCGCGCGCCGATTGCGAAACGGCCATCACCCACGGACAGGCCTACGCGGTTTTCGAAAAAATGCTCAAAGCCCAGGGGGCTCACGAAAACTGGTTTGAAGCGCTGCCACGCGCGAAACATCAAATTGTTTACGAAGCTCCGAGTTCTGGAATTGTGCTCGAGATTTTCTCGCGAAAGCTCGGGGTTCTTGGCGTCAAGCTCGGCATCGGACGCGAAAAAAGCGAAGACAAGGTCGACCCCGCCATAGGCTTCGAAATTCTTGTTCGTCCCGGCGACACGGTCTCGAAAGGCGCTCCACTTTTGAAACTTCACGCTCACTCCGCCGACGCTCTCGAAAAGATCCGCGAGGAGCTGGATCCCGTCTTCCTCATCGAAAATCATCCCGAAAAAATTCGTGTCTTGGGCAGTCTCGCCCAGAATGACAGTCTGCTCATGGAAAGGATCGAAGAATGATTTCCGCCTCGTCCCACTCTCTCAAGAAGCTTCTCGAAAAACGAGGTCTCGAAGTTCCCGACCTTCATATTGTCCTCGGTTCGGGCCTCGCTCCCGCTTTCGCAACGAGCGTTCCTAAAAACGGCGTCGAAACCCTCGCCGAAATTTCTTTCGCCGAGGTCGATGGACTGCTTCCCTCATCGGCGCCGGGGCACAAGGGCGCCTTCAAGATTTACCGTGACAAAAAAACGGGGAAATCGTTCTCCTTCCAACTAGGCCGTCTTCACGGCTACGAAGGACATGCCCCGACGGCGGTTGTCCAACCTCTCGTGCAGATGGCGCTGGCGGGTACGACGAAGTTCCTGCTCACGAATGCTTCCGGTTCTCTTCAACCGGAATTCCTTCCGGGTTCGCTCATGGTCATCGAAGATCACGTGAATCTCACGGGCCTCAATCCGCTCTACGGTCCCAATCCCGTCGATACTCGGGGCCGCCCTCACGGTCCTCGCTTCACGGACATGAGTCATGCCTACGACGAGAAACTGAACCTGCTTCTCGAGAAGACGCTGCGCACGTCCGGGCTTACGGTCCATCGTGGAACCTATCTCGGCGTGAATGGTCCGACCTTCGAGACTCCCGCCGAAGTGAAACTTTTCTCCAAGTGGGGCCTCGGCGCCGTCGGCATGTCGACCGTGTGGGAAACGATGGCCATGAACTATTTAGCTAAGAAAGTCGCCGGTCTTTCTTTTATCTCGAATCTCGGATGCGGACTCGTTGCCAAGAACCCGCTCTCACACGAAGAAGTCGAAGAAGAAGCGCGGCGCATCGCACCCGTTCTTTTGAAGTCTCTTTTTGACTATGCCGCGAATGTTCTCGTAGAAGGCTAAACATGAACTTCGATACACTGCTCAAAGCCCGTTACGTCAGCACTCTTCAAAAAGGTCGTCCGTTCGTAGAGAAGGACATCACGATCGGTATCACGGGCAAGAATATCGCCTACGTCGGTCCCGCCGTCGGCACTCATCAGGCAAAGAAGACCAAAGATTACGGCGAAGCGTGGATCATTCCCGGACTCATCAACGCGCACACGCACCTGCCGATGACGCTCTTCCGGGGATTCTCGGACGACGTGCCCCTACAAGAGTGGCTTACGAAATACATCTTCCCTGCGGAAGCGCGCCTCGTGAATCCTGAGTTCTGCCGCATCGGCACCGAGATCGCCGCCCTCGAGGCGATGCTTTCAGGCACCACCTGCTTCGCGGACATGTATTACTTTGAGCCCGATATCGCGGACGTCATGGACAAATCCGGTTTGCGCGCATTCCTCGGCGAATCCGTGATCGACTTCCCGGCCCCCGACAACAAAAAAATGGACGGTAACGACTACCGCCTGTTGGAAGAACTCATAGAGCGTACGAAGGGACACTCGCGTCTCTCGGCCATGATCGCGCCTCACGCACCCTACACGTGTTCGGACGCAACGCTCAAGAAAGCGGCCGCGTTCGCGAAGGCCAAGAATATTCTCCTGAGCATCCACGTTTCCGAAACGACCTTCGAAGTCGGCGAGTCCGCGAAGAACTTCAAGATGACTCCCGTCGAAAGACTCTTGGGCCTGGGAGTCATGGATACCCCGGCCATCTTCGCACACTGCGTGCATGTCACCGATTCCGATATCGAGATCATGGCCAAGAAACCGGTCGCGGCAATCTACAATCCCGAAAGCAACATGAAGCTCGGTTCCGGCGCCACGCGCGTGCGCAAGATGCTCGACTCGGGTGTGACGGTCGCGCTTGGCACTGATGGCTGCGCTTCGAATAATGACCTCAACATGATCCGCGAAATGGATACCGGAGCGAAACTTCAAAAGCT
>JBDSDI010000215.1:0-2951 GCA_039920645.1 Bdellovibrionota bacterium
AGGCTTGCGAGTTCGAGTCTCGCCTCCTCCGCCATCTATAAAAGTATGGATAACTTACTCCCCTCAGCCGATCATTGGCCGCATCTCGAAAGTCTTTACCGCCTTGCGCTCGCTTTAGGCGTCGGACTTTTTATCGGCATTGAGCGCGAATGGCGCGGCAAGGAAGCCGGACTCAGAACGTTCGGTTTCGCCGCGCTCCTCGGCGGCATCGGTGGAATGCTGGGCGACCCGTACGCGATTCTCTGCGTCGCGATGATCGGCCTCCTTGTCATTTTCCTGAACATTCAGTCGATCCGCAGCAATCAAGGCACGGAGCTCACGACCTCCGCCGCGCTCCTTGTTACCGGAATGACCGGCGTGCTCTGCGGCAAGGGCCACACCATCACGCCGACAGCGATCAGCGTCGTCATCGCGGGATTCCTCGCCTGGAAAGAGCGCCTGGCGACCTTCAGCCACAAGCTCACGGCGGAGGAGCTTCGCTCGGAGATCTTGCTCGCGATTCTGGCGTTCGGTGTTTACCCCGTGCTGCCCAAAGCCGCGATCGATCCCTGGAATCTGATCTATCCTCAGGAAGCCTTCATCACCGTTATCGTCATCGCGAGCATCGGACTCATCAACTACATCTTGCTGAAGCTCTTCGGTCCCAAAGGCATGGAGATCACCGCGTTCTTCGGCGGACTCGTCAACAGCCGCAAGGTGATCGTCGAGCTCACCTCGCGCTTGCAAACAATGGGCGAAGCGATCTTGCCCGCCGTCTACCGCGGCGTCATGCTCGCCACGGTCTCAATGCTGCTAAGGAACGTGCTCATCGTCGTGCTCTTCGCCTCGAGTGCGGCGATCTACTGTTTAATTCCCTTCACGCTGATGCTCGCCACCAGCGCGGTGCTGTGGCTGCGTTCCCCGCAACAGAATATCGTCCTCAATACGAGCGAAGACGGAGCCGCGCCCCTTCACCTTGAATCGCCCTTCCGACTTTCGGCCGCTTTAAAGTTCGCGCTCGTCTTCCTAGGTTTGAACGTCGCGGGCGCCGTGCTCCAGCGTCAGTTCGGTTCCGGTAGCTTCTACCTCGTCAGTGTCCTCGGCGGTTTCCTCTCTAGCGCGTCTTCGATCGCCGCCGCAGCTAACCTCATGACCAAAGGCGAGATTCCGATCTCGACCGGCGTTACGGGCATAATCATATCGAGCCTCACCAGCATCCTCATCAACATTCCGCTCATCCGCGCGATGACCAACGACGTAAAATTCAAAAAACGCGCGTTTCTCTCGCTCGGCGCCGTCGCGACGATGGGTTTGGTCGGCGTCGTGATCAACCAGTTCATCGAACAACTTTTCTAAGGGACCAATGGCCGAATCAAAACTCATCGCGACCCTCGCCGCCCAACTTACGACGCGTCAGCACACTTTTCTTTCCGGAGTTCCCGCCACCGACGGCGGCTCCGACGAGGGGCCCAATCCTCACGAGTACGTCGAAGCGGCACTCGCAGCCTGCACCACCATTACGATCCAGATGTACGCCAATCGCAAACAGTGGAACCTACTCTCGGCCGACGTGCGCGTGAAGATCACCGAAGAGGGCGAAAGCTCCCGCTTCTCGCGCGAAATCAGCTTCCGGGGACAACTTAGCGACGAGCAGCGTGCGCGCCTCCTCGAGATCGCCGATAAGTGCCCCGTTCACAAACTT
Organism: Bdellovibrionota bacterium; assembly: GCA_039920645.1. Classification (GTDB taxonomy): domain Bacteria; phylum Bdellovibrionota; class UBA2428; order UBA2428; family UBA2428; genus CAMCVE01. The sequence goes on from JBDSDI010000215.1 coordinate 1,682, forward strand.
CTCGAGAGCAAGATCGCGATCGACACTCGGGAGACCACGCCAAATGAAGCCTGATTCCAAGATTCAACTCCTCATCGAAGCGCACGCCAAAGACCTTGGAGGTTTTGAAGTCCACCGCGTCCTTCCCTACGCCTCCCACCGCATGGTCGGTCCCTTCATTTTCCTCGACCACATGGGACCAGCGCATTTCAAGCCCGGCGATGGCATCAATGTTCGCCCCCACCCGCACATCAACCTCGCGACCGTGACGTATCTCTTCGAAGGCAAGATCCACCACCGCGACAGCCTGGGCTCCGATCAGATGATCGAACCCGGCGCCATCAACTGGATGACTGCCGGTGCGGGTATCGTGCATTCCGAGCGTTGCCCGGAAGAGTTGCGCGCATCCGGCAACAGCCTCAACGGGATCCAGCTCTGGGTCGCGTTGCCCGAAGCGGCCGAAGAGATTGCTCCGAGTTTCGTCCATCACCCGAAAGAAGCCTTCTCGGAATTCAAGATTGGCGACGTCACCCTGAAACTTCTGCTCGGTGAAATTTTCGATCGCCGCAGCCCCGTCAAAACTCACTCCGATATTTTCTACGTCGAAGCACGCATGCCGCGCGGTTCGACGCTCACACTTCCCGTTTCCGCCGAGCGCGAATCGGGCGCCTACGTCGTCAAAGGAAAACTCAAGATCGCCGGTCAAGACGTGAGTCTTCACGAAATGGCGGTTGGCGAAGACGGAAAAGATCTCGTGCTCGAAGCCACCGAAGATTCGCACGTCATGCTTCTCGGCGGTAAACATCTCGGGCCCCGACACATCTTCTGGAATTTCGTTTCGAGTTCGCAAGCGCGCATCGAAGAAGCGAAAGCGCTGTGGAAAAACGGTCCGCGTAGCGACAACGCTCGCTTCAAACCCATTCCCGGCGACGACGCCGAGTTCATTCCGCTGACCTAATCTCTGAAAGGACAAGCAAGGCGAATTAAGCGCTTGAAAGTTTTCTCGCGCAAAATTTCTGGCAACTTATAACTTCGTTCGGGAGTGGGGTTGTTATGAAAAAAATTGTCGTCTTTTCCTTGTGTGCCGTTTTTCTCTCGTCGCTCGGTCAGAGCGCCTCCGCGGCGGAGTATTATCGCTCGCAGGAACTCGTCGAAGGCGACATCCTCTTGCCTCGCGGCGCGGAACTCGCGTGGGCGCTGCGCCTCGACCGCGCGCAAAATTCGGACTCCCGCACGACCGGCCTCATCGTGAACACTCTTAAGGACAACGTCATCGACATCTGGTCGCCCG
>JBDSDI010000216.1:0-7261 GCA_039920645.1 Bdellovibrionota bacterium
AGCGGGGTCGAAGAGAAATCCGCGGGCCTCGAGTCTCCCGGCCAACATCGTATTCATTACGCGCCCTCGAAGCCTCTTCATCTCATCAAAGAAAAAGATCTTTCGGCTTTCGTGCGCGAGCGTGGACTCGATGTTTCCCGCACCGCACTCCTTGAAGTTTTTCCGGTCGAGACCTCTACGGCTGAGCGATTCTCGTGGGGGCGCCGCGTTTGTCTTTCGCGCAGCGGATCCTGGACTGAAGCGGCCACAAAACTCTTTGCGACGCTGAGAAGTCTTGACACAGATAAAACCGTTGACGTTCTCGTCGCGCTCGAATGCGCGCCCGAATCTTTGGGGTTGGCGATTTCGGACCGTTTGCGACGTGCATCCGCCAAGACAACTTGATAAGACGTCACGCATGCCTTTGGGTTTTGTTGACGGTATCCGTATGTTCTCTCGAGCCTTCGCCAAGACCTGGCTCGAAAAAGATTTACGTGTTTGGTACTTCAAGACTCTCGCGGCCACTTTGCTCTGCGCGCTCGCGCTCGTCATAGCAATTTTTTTCGCAGGCACATGGGCCTTCACGCAGCTTTTCGATAAACCGCTCACCGCAACGCTTGCGGTTCTTGTGTGGTTCCTCACTATCTTTTACTTGAGCGGACATTTGGCGACACTTCTCATGAGCGCGCTGGTCTTGTTGATCGGGGGAGAGTCGGCCGTAACGCGTTACTATTTCAGCCGCGTGAATGGCGCACCTTCCCCGGAATTACGTGCCGATCTACGCGATCACTCGCGCGAACTTTTCGCGATGATCAGAAGTTTTGTCGTTTCCTGCATTGCGTGGCCTCTTTTTTTGCTTCCGATCACGATGCCGATCGGGGTACTGATTTTCGCCTGGGCTCTCTCAGGCGACGCTCTCGCGGTTTCGAGGCGTCTCTGTCATAAGCGCGGCTATGCGGCTTTGCAGGATAAAGAGAAGGTCTCGATGGGCGCGATGATGGGCCTTGCGGCGTTGCCGTCTTCGATGGCGCTTTTCCCAGTCTTGGGGTGGGTGCTTTTGCCGATTCTTCAGGTCGCAGGTTTCGAAATGCAGCTCGCGCGGCAAATCACGAGCTCATCAGCCCATGTCGAAGTCCCCACGACGTAACGAAAACTTCGTCTTGGCCGAGACGCGCGAGGCACGTCGTGAGTACGAGAATTCCTGCCGGCAGGATATCCGCGCGATCCGCGTCCATGCCGACCATTGAGAGACGGTCCTTCATGCTCTTGCGTCGCACGCGATCCGAGAGTTCTTCGAGTTCGATGCGGGTCACGAGGCAACCGGCTGCGCTGCGAATCACCGGATTACAGTAGCTCGTCGCGAGCAGCAGGGTGCCACCGACGGCGACGGCGCGATACGTCTGGGATTGGTAATCGCTCAAGAGTGATTTGTAGGAGGACTCCGGAAAATATTTTTGGATATCGGTCCGGGCGTCGCTCCACGTTTCATCGCTTACGGGAATCTTGGCGAGTCCGAGGCCCTCGTGGCAGCGGAGTGCTCCTCCATCGAAAGAGTGGGCAAGAAAAGTCGGACGCAAGAAACCAATCTCGGTTGAGGCCCCACCGATGTCGAGAAATACGAAGCGGTCGTTAGGGAAATGCTCCGAGGCGGCTTGCAGGGCGCCCTTCATACTCCACAGCGCTTCGTCTTGGCCGCTCAGGATTTCGAGATCCACGCCGAGATGCTTTTTTACGCGATCCGCAAGTTCGCTTTGGTTCTTGGCATTGCGGGCGGCGGCCGTGGCCACGACGCGAAGCTTCTCGAGCTTGCGCGGGCCCTTGAGCTTGGTGGCGATTTCGATGAGGGCGTTCTCGGTCGCACGAAGAGATTGCTCTTCGAGGTAACCCCCATTGGTTTCCAAATTTTTACCGAGGCGCGTGACCCAAGAGTTGGATTCAACGGGGACTAACGCCCCGCGTTCGCCTTGGGCGACGAGGTACTTAATCGAGTTGCTTCCGATGTCGACGACGGCACGCATACGCTGCAATCTTTCTATCCGAATTCGAGGTTTTCGGATAGGCTCCCAAGGATGTTAGGCATCCTGCTCGCCGCTGGCCGCGGTACGCGCATGAAAAGCGCAAAGCCCAAAGTTCTCTTTGAAATCAACGATGAACCTCTCTGTTTCGCTGCGTTCCGCGCGCTCTTCGAAGTCTGCGACCGCGTAGTCGTGGTGGTCGGGTACCGAGGCGCCGACGTTCGTGAAATTCTGCTAAAGCGCGCTCAAGAAGCTTTCGGTGAAGAAGCCGTCAAAGCGAAAGTGCTCTTCTACACCCAAGAAGAACAGAAGGGCACGGGCCATGCGGTCCGCACCGCGCTCGAAGGTCTCGGCAAGGGTCTCGGCTCCTACGATGCGACGATCGTTCTCAACGGCGATTTACCGCTCGTGCGCGCCCAATCTCTGCGTCCTTTGATCGATGGTTTCACGACACAGAAACTCGATGCGTTGTGCTTCAGCTTCGTCGCTTCGGATCCTGCCGGTTTCGGTCGTATCCTGCGCGATTCATCGGGCCGTCTACTCGGAATCCGCGAAGAAAAAGACGCGAGTGTCGAAGAGAAAAAAATCAAAGAAGTGAACGGCGGCGTGTACTGTTTCCGCAATAACGTTCTTGCTCCCGCCCTCATGGAGCTCAAGACCGACAACAAGCAAGGCGAGTTCTATCTCACGGACCTCCTCGGTTCGCAGAAACAAAAAGCTCTTAAGACCGAAGCGATCGTCGCGAACGCAGAAGACCTCTTGGGCGTCAATACGACCTACGAACTCGCCGAACTTCGCTTGCTCGCTCAGCGCCGTCTGAAGAAAGATCTTTGTGAACGTTACGGCGTGGACTTCATCAACATCGATTCGAGTTTCGTCTCCGCCCGCGCCAGTTTCCAAGGTCCATGTCGAGTCGGTCCTTCGTGCTCGATCATAGGGACTTCTTTCATTGGCGAAGATTCGAATCTCGAAGGCCACGTCCTTATTAAGAACTCGCGCATTCTTAAGGGCGCACATATTCTCTGGTCGAGCGTCATCGACGAAAGTTCTGTCGGCGAACGCTCCAAGGTCGGTCCCATGGCGCACTTACGCATGCAGACCCAGCTCGGAGAAGACGTGAAGATCGGCAATTTCGTCGAAACCAAGAAAACTTCGCTTGCTCGCGGAGCCAAGGCGTCTCACCTGAGTTATCTCGGTGACGCCGAAATCGGCGAAGAATCCAATATCGGAGCCGGCACGATCACGTGCAATTACGATGGCTTCAATAAATTCAAAACGAAAATCGGAAAGCGGGCCTTTATCGGTAGTGACTCCCAGCTTGTGGCTCCCGTGACGATCGGCGATGACGCTTATGTCGGATCCGGAACGACTGTGACCGAGGACGTGCCTGCAGGCGCGCTTGCCATCTCGCGTCCCGACATGGTCGTAAAAGAAGGCTACGCCAAAAAGCTCGCGGACAAACGGAATCTCGCAAACGCTAAGAAGGAATAATACGATGTGCGGCATTGTTGGATACGTCGGCGACGAAAGTGCTAAACCGTTCTTGATCGAGGGCCTTAAGCGCCTCGAATACCGCGGTTACGATTCCGCCGGATTCGCTCTCTATGATGCGAAAACTCGAGACTTCGTTATTCGTCGCAGTGTCGGTCACGTCGAAGCCCTCGTGAATTCCACGGTCGGTGTCGGTGAGCATGAGCATCAGGGCATCGCGCACACCCGGTGGGCGACTCACGGCGTCCCGAGCGAAGCGAACGCGCATCCGCACCGCGCAGGCGCACTCGTCCTGGTCCACAACGGCATCATCGAGAATCATGCTCAGATCAGGAATCAACTGATGGATGAAGGAGTAAGCTTTTCGTCACAGACCGACACTGAAGTCTTCGCACGGCTCATCGAAAAGAATTGCCTCGCGCTCGCTTCCGAGAAGAAAATCGATTTTCTTTCCGCGAATTCCGCCGATAAGCGCGACATCGCACTGAAAGCTCTTCAGAAGTCCGCATCGCAAGTGGAAGGCCATTACGCAGTCATTTTCATGGTGCAGGGACTCGACACACATATCTTCGGCCTTCAAGCGGGTGCTCCGCTCGTCACCGGTCACGACAAGCACAGCGGCCTGGTCGCGAGCGATCTCCAGGCGATGCTCTCGCGCACGCAGAATCTCAGCTTCGTTCCGGTCGGAACGCTTTTCGAAATCACCAAGACCGATACGAACTATTACGACGTGAAGAGCTTCGAGAAGAAGCCCGTCAAACTCGACACGATCGAATGGTCCGCCGACAAGGTCGCCAAAGAAGGTTTCGAGACCTTCATGCTCAAAGAGATCTTCCAACAGCCCGGCGTGATCGCCGATACACTCTCGGGACGTATGCCGCTCTCAGAGTTGGGCTCGTTCGTATGGGACAATCCCGTTGCGCACGAAGCGCTGTGGAAAAACGTGAAAAAGCTTTACATCGTGGCCTGCGGAACGGCTTATCACTCCGCACTGGTCGCCAAATACTTCTTTGAGAAGTGGGCCAAACTTTCGGTCGAAGTCGATATCGCGAGCGAGTTCCGCTACCGAAATCCTGTTCTCGAAGTGGGTACGATCGTGGGCGTCATCTCCCAGTCCGGGGAAACCGCCGATACGCTCGCAGCCCTTCGTCTTGCCAACGAAAGAGGTCTCACGACCTTCTCCGTATGCAACGTTCCCGGTTCGACGATCATGCGCGAATCGAATTTCCAGTATTCGACCAAAGCGGGTCCCGAAATCGGCGTCGCTTCCACCAAGGCCTTCACCGCGCAACTCACCGTACTCACCGCGCTCGCCTATGACGTTGCGCACCTCAGGGGCATGAGCCCCAGCAGCGGCGGTTCCGAAGAAGGCTACCGCTCACTGGCGCGCCTTCCGCAGGATATCGAAAGCGTGCTCGCGCACGCCAAGGAATTCCAAGAAGTCGGCGCCTCACTCGAGAAAATGAAAACGATTCTGTTCATCGGGCGCGGTACGATGTATCCCATCGCGCTCGAAGGGGCTTTGAAGCTCAAGGAAATCACTTACCGTCATGCCGAAGGCTACGCCGCCGGTGAGCTTAAGCACGGACCGATCGCGCTCGTGGACAAGGATCTCGCTGCGATCGTGCTTGCGCCTCGTGACGAGCTTCACGCGAAGACGCTCTCGAATCTCGAAGAGATTCGTTCGCGCGGCGCTTACATCGTGGGTATCGGCGAAGACAAAGACATGGAGTTCCGTAAGCTTTGCAACGCTTACATCGCGCTTCCCAAAACTACTTGGACGACGGCACCGGTTCTTTACGTGATTCCGACGCAGCTCATTTCCTATGGATTAGCGATCAAACTCGGATGCAATATCGATAAACCTCGCAACTTGGCGAAGTCCGTTACTGTTGAATAGGCGCGCAAACATCAAGCCGCGCTTCGGGAGATTTTGGGGGAGGGTACGAATTCCCGGATCTTGAAGAGGTCGCTGAATGCTTTGATAAGTATTTCGGACTCGGGAGGCATCATCGTGAATTCGATACCAACGCCGATATTTCCGTTGGCGAGTTTTCTGACCCAGCTCACGTAACCCTTTCCTTGGAAAGAGTAGTCGGGGAACATCGTCAACTTCAAATCAAATTGAATGAGCATTCCTTCGGAAAACTTCTGTCCTTGGGAATCGTCAAACTCGTGATAGAAGCCGCCGCGCGCGACCTCGTTGACCGTCAGATGAAGTTCTTGCGCAACCTTGCCATAATGCCCGGATGCTCGGCCATTCATCGCGCCGAAGCGATTGGAATGGCGAAGTTGTTTCCCGTCGTAGAGACGTTTGCCGGAAACTTGGGCGACGCGTTCGATAAGGTCGCAGATTTCGGTGAAGTCCAATGCGCGTCGAAGGAGATGCGCGCAACCGACACGATGACAATCCTGGAGACTGATCTGCGTATTATCGGAAGAGAAAATGATTTCAGGGAGTGCGGCGAATTCGGATCGTAGTTGCACCGCGATATCGAGAAGTTCTTCGGTGCTGGTGAGACAGTCGTTCAGAAGAACCAGATGCGCAGTTCGACTGCGCAGCGATGGCAAGATGTCGTCCGCACGGTCAACGAAGACCGCGTCGATGCCATGATCGCGAAGCCGATCCGTAATGAGCACTGCCCTTTCGGGATTGCTCTCAAAGATTAAAACCTTTGCGACTCCGTCTTCAGAACGTACATGCTGCATTCCTCTATATTGATCTACCGATTAACTTAAGAGTGTTAATCTTCCTTTAAAGTCTTCAAGTCCTTGATAGGATAGCGCTATGTCGGAAGCGAAATTCGTTAGAATGGGACATTTGGCTCTTAGGGTTAAAGATCTTTCAGTTAGCCTTCGTTTTTATAGGGATGTCCTTGGCTGCAAGGAAGTGTGGTCCGGCGACGATGATTGGGCCCAGGTGTCTTTGGGCCCCGACGATCTCAGTTTGATTCAAGAAGGCGCCTCGGAGCATCCCGCTCATCTGGGCTTTCAGGTCAAAGAGAGAGGCGACCTGGATCTTATGCACGCCTCGCTATTTAAAGATGGCGTTAAGGTAGACGAAATAAAACCTCATCGCGACGGCACGGCCTCGTTCTATTTTTGGGACCCGAGCGGCAATGCCCTCGAGGCCCTGTGGGACCCCCGCGCTGACCTCGGAGAAAAAAGATGAAACGTATCCTCGTCGTCGAAGACGATGCGCTCGTGCGCGAAAGTTTGCGCAAGGCCCTCGCGCCACACGAGGTCCTTTCTGTCGAATCACTCGCACTGTTTCCCGCTTCGCTCAAGATCGAAGATGATGCGCTCGATCTTGTGCTCCTCGATCTCAAGAGCGATCACGACGTCGATGCGACGAAGACTCTCGCTCGTCTTCCGGATTTCAGAAGGCGTTTTCCGAGCGCCGAGATCTGGGTGCAGTCGGGCAGCGACGATCTCGCGCTCATGCGCGCGTGTATTCGCGCGGGTGCGCAGCGCTTCCTTCTCAAGAGTCATCTTATGGCCGAGCTTCCGATCGTACTCGAGAGCCTCGAGGCGCGTAGCGAACGACGCGCGCGTATCGCAAAAACAATCCGCGGAAAAAGTGCCGCGACCGTACGGTTGCGTGAAGAACTCCTGTGGCTCGGAGAGTCCGGCGCCGATATTCTCATCGAGGGTGAAAGCGGTGCGGGCAAAGAACTCTGTGCCGCTGCTCTTTCCGACGAGATCGTTGCGGTGAACGTGGCGGCGCTCCCTTCGGAACTTTTCGAGGCCGAGCTTTTCGGTTTCGAGAAGGGCGC
>JBDSDI010000217.1:0-11756 GCA_039920645.1 Bdellovibrionota bacterium
TACCACCGGTGGTCCGTGAACTGACTGCGATGCTCCACAGGAGTCCCTTCGTCAAACAAAGAAGGATCAAGGTTTCGCTGAGCTTTTCCACATTTCCTAAATCAGCGATCAGGTCGTAGCCGGGGCCTAAAAGACGCGGAATCCATATTCCTACGATAGCCAGAGGTAAGATGCCGATCACGGGCCACCACATCCAGTGCACAGGGAGTTTCTCGTATTGACGTTCTAAAAATTCCACAAAATGAATCATCATAGCCGCGGTCGCGCCGACAAGAACCGAAAGAAACACCAGCATGACAACCCATCGGATCTCGATGTGGTCAAACTTTTGAACGATCATTAAGGGAGCGTGTCCGTGTGTTAAAACGCGAAAGCCGTAAGCCACTAACGATGCGAGCGCAATAGGAAGCAAGGAACGGAGCGTGTGCGTTCGTAGAAACAATTCAAGAACCAGAAAGATCGCACCCACGGGCGTTCCAAAGATTGCCGAGACTCCCGCAGCGGCTCCGGCACAAAGCAGGGTACGCCGTTCGGCAATATCGAGCCTGAAGATTTGCCCCAAGACAGATCCCAAGGCGCCGCCCAGGCCTATGACTGGACCTTCCGCGCCATAAGGGCCACCGGTTCCAATAGAGATTGCGGAGGCCAGGGGGCGAAGGAAAAGAAGGCGCGCAGGAATGATTCCCTCATGATTCGTGAAGCGATCAATGACCTCCGGAATCCCGTGCCCACGAATTCGGTCGTCTATGTAACGCGCTTTGAAGCCTAGAACCAAAGAGCCTAAAAGCGGAACGAAAAGCAGAGGCCATCCAATTGCGGTTAACAATGGGAAGCCGTCATGAACGGAGAGGCGTGAACGGAAAAATAGATTGGCAAAAACATTAATCAAAGCGACTAATATTTCGGCGCCAACGAATGCCAGCGCACCTACGACTATCGACAAAAGAACGAGGCGCCAGGAGTTTGGAAAGACGAGAATAGACTTCTTCATGTTGGCATCAAATGTAACCGTCTATCTCGATAAACGAACTACGCAGTGTTTCGACACGACGCGTGGTCTGAACTCTAGTGAAGCAGCAAATCTGTTAGCAAAGACACGAAACTTCGCTACGCTTCGCTAAAGTTTCGTCGTGTGACTGCACAGCAGGGATCTTTGTTTTGAGTATTTAGGTCTTGGGGTTTCTGGTTTTTGCACCCAGACACTCGAAAATTTGGTCGGCGTGATTACTCAACTCACGAACATCGCCAACCTGCTGATAAAATTAAAATTTCTTGTTTCTCAAAGCAGGGAATTTCTGAAAAAGCGGCTGAATTATACGCCTCAGGCCTCTCATTAAGAGATATTTCGAGGGAACTTCGTCTCGCCAAAAGCACCATTCTAAAATCACTCAAGCAAGCTGGCGTGTCCCTTCGTGCATCCACTCACGAGCACAAAACTTCACGGACACGGGACAAGAATCCGGCAGTTGGTGTCCCGCCTTTTGGGTTTGGCCGCCTGCGCGGCAAGCTCGTGGTGGATGCCAAAGAGATCGAAACCGTCCGTCTGGTCATGAATCTCTGGCAACAGGGCAAAACCTTTCGTACCATCGCAAAACACCTTAACAGTCTAAACCTACGCACCCGCAAAGGGGGCAAGAAGCGCCGTCGTGGCGATATTGCCGAGTCCGGAAGCCGAAAATATCGCAGATAAAAAAAAGACGAAGAACGGCAAAGCTCTGAGTCTGTCCTGACACAATCGAATTCCCAGCTTTGTCAGCTTTTCAAAGGTGCCGTTTCCTTCGGCAATCTTAATCAGCAGCGTGACCGCGAAGATCGTAATAAATAGACTGCTTGGGAAAGCGCTCAGGACAAGACCCGTACTCAGCTCGGCCCTTAAGATCCCAATTCCCAGGGCGAAAAAAAGCGCGGCGATCCCGAGAATCATTTCAATTTACCGGGACGGTGGGCCGGCGGCCAGGACTTCCGCGCTCGATTGAACGCGGTACTGCTCAAAATTTTTACGAAAAAGATCCGCAAGATTTTTTGCGGCGACGGCGTAAGCCGCCTTGTCTCGCCAGCATTTCATGGGACTCAAAACTTCCGCAGGAACTCCGGCACACACCAGTGGAATTTCAAGACCAAAGTGCTCTTCCTTTTCGAAGTCACTTCGTTCCAGGTTTCCGCTCAGAGCCGCACGAACCATGGCACGCGTGAGCTTCACAGGAATTCGCTCGCCGACTCCGTAACCACCTCCGCTCCAACCCGTATTTACGAGCCACACGTTCACGCCCTGCTTGTCCATCTTGTCGCTTAGGAGTTGGGCGTACTTGGCCGGATGCCAGACCATAAACGCCGCGCCGAAGCAGGCGGAGAACGTCGCCTCCGGTTTTTTCACGCCCTGTTCAGTGCCGGCGACTTTTGCCGAGTAACCGCTCATGAAATGATACATCGCTTGCGCGGGACTCAATCGGGATATCGCCGGCAGCACCCCGTAGGCATCGCAGGTGAGAAAGAAGATATTTTTGGGGTGCCCACCCAGCGCGGGTAGTTTAGCGCCTTCCATATATTCGAGCGGATAAGCGACTCGCGTGTTTTCCGTGATCGATACATCGTCAAACTGGACCACGTGAGAATCGGGATCGTAAACCACATTCTCCAGAACGCTTCCAAAACGGATGGCCTTCCAAATCTCAGGTTCGTTTTCTTCGGAAAGATTGGCCGTCTTGGCATAACAACCTCCCTCGATATTAAAGATCCCTTCGTCGTCCCAGCCGTGTTCGTCGTCGCCAATGAGCCTGCGCTCCGGATCGGCCGAGAGGGTGGTTTTCCCGGTACCGGAAAGGCCAAAAAAAAGAGTCGTGTCGCCCGAACGGCCTTCGTTGGCCGCACAGTGCATGGAAAGTATTCCTTTGCGCGGCAGGAGATAGTTCAGAATCGTGAAAACGCCCTTCTTCATACATCCGGCGTATTCCGTCCCCAGAATGACAAGCTCTCGTTTTTTGAAATCGACATCGATGGAAGTTTCCGACGAGACGCCATCGACATGCAGAGCTGCCGGGAACTGTCCCGCATTGTAGATCACCCAGTCGGGTTCGCCGTAGGACTCTCGCTCCTCCGAAGTAGGACGGATGAGCATATTGCGCATGAAAAGCGCATGATAAGGCCGAGCGCATAGGATGCGGACCTTAATGCGTTCGCGGAGTCGGCATCCCGCAAAACCATCGATGACGTAGATTTCCTCTTTGGAGTTCAGGAAGTTCACGGCGACATCCAAGTTGGTCTCGAAAGACGATTCCGACAGGGGGATATTGACCTTTCCCCACCAAATGTCTTTTTCCGTTTGCTCTTCTCGTACGATACGTTTGTCGAGCGGACTCCGACCGGTTTTGGCGCCGGAATAGGAAATGAGCGCTCCCACCGAGGAGACGGCACACGGTTTTGTGGCGGAGTTTTCTTTGATGGCCCGCTCGTAAAGACTGGCCACCGACGGGTTGCGGTGGATGGTTTTTGCATGAATGCGAGGAATTTTTGGGACGAGATTGCTTTCCACAGAGCTAGCCTAGTCGACGGAGCCCCCGATTCTCATGATCTGCTCTGAGTGAGACATGACCTAGATCATGTCTCACTCAGGGCAGATCATGTTTTTGCGTCACAGGTTCCGCTAGAAAGACCTCACCTGGAGGTCCCATGAAAAATGCCAATCTGATGTCTATTCTTGCTTTGACCACGCTCAGCAGTCTCGTTCTAGCCCGCGAGCCGAGCTTCGATCCCGTACCCCTGACCGTTGAAGTCGGAGTTCCAGTAACGGCGACCTATATTCCCAAAGGTTTTGATAGCAACGACAATGCTCAGATTGTCGTTTCGGGGGCCTACCCAAATTCCTGTTACAAGATGGGTCCCACCCATGTGAATGACGACAAGGAGACTCATCGCGTGAGCATCGACGTGAATGCCTACTACACCTCGAGCAGCTACTGCTTGATGCTCTACATCCCGTTCACACAAACCATCGACTTGGGAGTCCTGCCGGCTGCAAATTACGAACTCGAGATCAATAAACTCAACACTCAGACTCTTCCCGTTTCAGTCGCAACCCGCGATCAATCCGACGATTATCTTTATGCCACGATCATCAATGTCGTCCGTCTGTCGCGGGACACGTTTGAACTCCGAGGCATTCTTCCCAGCTCCTGCTCTCAGATCGCTGAGGTGCGCGTGATCGAAGAAGTCGGAAACGTGCTCACCGTGTTGCCCATCGTTCGGTTTGTTCCGGGCTGCGAACCCAAAGAAGATCCGACGCAGCTTGAATTTGCGGTCAATTTTAAGACTCGCAGCGACTTGAGCGGTTCTAAGCTTATTTACGTGCGATCGCTCAATGGAGCCAGCGTCTCACAAGTCGCCAATTTCTGAGCGAGCGAGGAGAAAAAATTATGTTGAATCAAAAAATTCTCAAAGTTCTTCGTGAGCCTCTCACCTCGGTCATTCCGTGCGACTCGGCAGTATCGGTCGATATCGACGTGTCTCTGGGTGACGCGGCCGAGCTTATGATTCGAAGTCATATCTCCAACCTCCTCGTCACTCGCCAAGGTAAGATCGTAGGATCGATGACGAGCACCGACCTGCTCAAAGGAATTCTCGAACGACTGTACGAAAAGCCCCAGGCCAGCACGCTCAGTTTTTCCGAAACCCGCCAGATCCTACAAAGTTCCGTGAATGGACTGGTGGGGGAACTCAGCTCGAGCGGAATTTAGTGCACGAGATCTGCTGCCTGAACGAGCGCCGACTTATCTTTGATGTGGATCGTGCGACCCTTCTGCTCGATCAAACCTTCAGATTCAAAGTCCGCCAGAGTGCGAATGACTGTCTCGGAAGTGGTACCCGCCCACTCCGCGATTTCTTTTCGAGTCCAATTTTGAGTCGGAAAATTTTCACGAAGAAAAATGACGGCGCTCGCCACACGTTCTGAAGCGATTTTGTCGCTCTGAGCGCAAAGACGGTCTTCGGCGTGACGGAGTTCTTTCGAGGCCAGCGCGAGCAATTTGATGCCGACGTCGGGATACATCCCGATAAGAGCGAGGAGCGAGGACTTCGGAATAAAACAAACTTCGGCATCTTCATGAACCACCGCCGCCGCATCGTAGGATTCTTCGGCAAACAGAGAACGATATCCCAAGATTCCGCCCCCCTGCACGACGCGCAAGATGTGCCCATTTCCGCCGGATCCTTCCGTCTCGAGTTTCACGACTCCACTGTTGATGCAGTAAATCCCGCCCGGAGTGTTTCCCGCGTAGAAGATAAACTGTCCGCGCTTGAAGTGATTTGTGATTTTGTTTTGCTCGATGAGAGCGAGGGCTTCATCCGGCAAGCCGCAGAAGATGTTGGTGCCGCGGATTTCGCATTGTTTGCAGCCTCTCTGGGATTTGTTCGGAAACTTCGACATCGAGATCCTCCATGCCGGGACGGCATAGCGGGGACCTTAGCAGTTTGCCGGATTCAAGATCGACTATTATCTTTTCTCCACACGTTTGAGCCCGCCTCGCAGCCAACGACTGTGTCCATTCGAGAATTCGAGCTTCACGGCGACCCCTATGTAGCCGTAATGATCGCCTTTTAGGGAAGCTTGGTACCTGAGCGAGCTTCCAATAGGAAACGCCCGCAAGGCGATCTTCGACACTTCATCTGACTCGCTCGTCAGATAGAGAGAAGCTTGCGTGAAGCCTTCCAGCGACTTTGAATCGTGCTGGACACATGAACGGCATCGAAGACAAATACGAAAAAATTCTTGGACAAAAACACCGTGACCTTATGACTGCGCAAACGGCACTTCGCGGCCGCCTAGACGCTATTGAGGTGGAAATGAAAAAGGTCTTTGATCTTCAACTTTCGATGGATGATGCGACGGTCGGCCACGTCTTTAAGGACAAGATCAAAGCGCTGGCCGACGAAAAAACGCGAGTCAAAGGACGCCTTGCAGAAATTGGACTGGCTGCGGAAGATCAAGTGTCGGCCAAAGAAGCTGCCGCACACGTCCAGAAAAACGCCGATGAAGTCCAGCGAGCATGGAACAAGGCCACGCCTCAATTGCAACGAAGATTACTGCGCAAGGTTTTCACGGACGTGATTGCTGACTATGAAGGACTGGAATTGCATTTTCGACTGCCAGAAGATGGCCTTTCGACAGACTCAAATAATAATTCGCGCAGACTTCCGAGCACAAAAAAACCCGCTTCCCTTTCGGGAGCGGGTTTATATTCTCGTAATTTCATGGGCCTAAGCCCCATTGGGGTTGAAGGGGTTTCTGGTTCGCTTATTGATCAAATTGGTCGGCGCGGCGGGATTTGAACCCACGACCCCTTGCACCCCAAGCAAGTGCGCTACCAGGCTGCGCCACGCGCCGACACGGGCTTAGAAGTATCCAAGAACGCCCCCCTTGTCTAGCTTCAGGGGGCGCTATTTCATTTTTGCCAGTCGAGGCTGCAGAACGGCCTAGTTCTTGGAGTCCTTGTCCTCAAAAAGTGCGTCGCGTAACTGCACGAACCCAAAGGAACGACTGGAGATATATCCTTGGCGGATCAGGAAATCGATCACAAGACCGGGCGCTTCGGCCCAGTGTTCGGTCTTCAGGAGCAACACTTTCTTGCCTTGGATCTGCGCGAAACGACCCGTAAAGAGCTTCTTCTTAATAAGCGCCGAGACCCAGCCACGGCCACCCGGAAGATAGCGCATGAGAATCTTGTCGATGATGAGCACGTGAGCAATGCTCATGCCGGTATCCCACGCAAAACCAAATGCTCCCTCGCCTGCGAGTTCTTGCATCTGCTCTTCGGAGACAACCTCGTGACCGCGTAGCAGATCCTCGCTAAGAATTGCGCCCATATAAAGCACCGCACCGCCCGCATCCATCTTGAAGTAGCGCTTGTACTTATCGAAGCTGCGCTCCATAAAGCTCGCGTCGGGTTTCGCGTCGGGCATCATTTCGTTCTGACACTGGATAAGACTTTGCCATGCGTAGAGAACGATGACCGTACCTAAAAGATCGAAAGGAAAATCCGGTGGCTTCTTGCCGCTCGCCTCGGCCTCTTTGGCGCTCACGGAGTGCGACCAGATGATCGACGTCGCAGGCACCACAAGGTTGAGCCCGAGATTGAGCTGCGACTGAATCTGCTGAGCACGCGTGAGTTTCTTGGAGCGGAAACATTCAGAAAGTTTCTCGGTGATCTCCCTCGCTTTCGTTTTGAGACCAAATGGCGAGTCATCGAGAACTTGCTGGCGAAGTTTCAGGAGCGGGTTCTGAGACGATTCCGCGGCGAGCGCACTCATCTCGTCGTGACAAGCGTTGTCTTGTGCGTAAGCCGCGAACGGCGCGAGAAGAATGGCCAGAGCCATCAGTGCCGCTCCGATTCGATGTCCCCGCATTTGCGTCATGATTTAAGCCGACTTCGTCGCTGCTTTCTTACGTTTTGCGGCGACGGCGGATTTCGCCTTTACCGTTCGCGTCACCATGTTTTTGTCTTTGCCGCGCGCGCGCGCCGCACCCTTAGCCTTCGGAAGATTTTTGCCGCCGGGACCCGCTTTCGAGGCGAGAAGCGCCAAAGCCTGCTCAAACGTCAGCGCTTCGGGCGTGATTTCCTTTGGAACCGTTGCGTTGATCGTGCCGTGTTTCACGTAAGGGCCGTAGCGTCCCATGAAGAGCTCGACGGATTTTTTGTCGACAGGATGTTCGCCCAGATCCTTGATGAGCTTGTTACCACCGCGACCCTTCTTCTCTTCCGAGAGAAGTTCGAGCGCGCGTGCGAGTGTGATCGTGTAGACGTCGTCGTCTTTTTTCAGCGAGCGGAAGTCGCCGTCGCAAACCACGAAGGGTCCGAAGCGGCCGAGGCTTGTCTGAATAGGTTTTTTCTTATCGGGATGCTCGCCCAGATCGCGTGGGAGACTTAAGGATTTGAGAGCGTCTTCCATCGTGACTTCGGACGGAGCTTTGCCTTTGGGAAGCTGCGCGCGACGCGGCTTCGTGCCATCGGTAGGCTCTTCGCCGAGCTGGAAATAGGGACCGTAACGGCCCGTCAGAATATAGATATTCTTACCGGACTTCGGATCGACGCCCATCGCTTCGGGACCGCGCTCAGCGATACGAAGAATTTCTTCGACGCTCTCGAGCGTGAGCTCGGACGGCGAGACGGTCTCAGGGATCGACGCGTGGACTTCTTCGGACTTCTTCGTGCCGGTACCGGGACGGATCATGTAGGCGCCGTAGCGTCCCACTTTGACGTCGACGCCCTTCAAGTGCGCGAGGTCGATCGAACGACTTTCGTCGGCATCGATTTTCTTTTCCTTGGCTTCGACCTGGGTACGAAGACCCGTCTTGCCGATATAGAAATTTTTCAGGTACGGAAGATAATCGAGTTTGCCTTCGGCGATTTCGTCGAGTGATTCTTCCATCTTCGAAGTGAAAGCAGGATCGACGAACTCGGAGAAGTTTTTCTCCAGAAGTTGCGTGACCGCCATGCCGGTAAAAGTCGGATTGAGCGCGTTGCCGTTCTTGCGAACGTAAGCTCGGTCGATGAGCGTCGAGATGATCGAAGCGTAGGTCGACGGGCGACCGATGCCTTCTTTTTCGAGCATCTGGACGAGCGAAGCTTCCGTATAACGAGCCGGAGCCTTGGTCTCGTGACGTTCGTTCGCGAGTTTCGTGGTGTCCACCGTGTCCTTGACCTTCATCTGCGGCAGCAGGACTTCGCGGTCTTCGAGCGCCGCTTCGGGATCGTCGGATCCTTCGACGTAAACGCGCATGTACCCGGGGAAGATGATGCGCGTGCCGCTGGCGGAGAACTCGGCACCGGCGCCTTCGATCTTCACGGTCATGGACTGCTTCTTCGCGAGCGCCATTTGAGAAGCGAGAGTACGCTTCCAGATGAGTTCGTACAATTTTAGATGCACGCCACTCAGACCCGTGTCTTTCGGATGCGGGAACTCTGCGCCAGCCGGACGAATCGCTTCGTGCGCCTCTTGCGCGCCCTTGGCCTTGGCCGAGTACTGACGAATTTCGTCGGAAAGATAATCCTTACCGTAGAGCTCGACGATCTGATCGCGAGCCGCCTTAAGCGCTTGCTGAGAGAGCGTCGGCGAATCGGTACGCATATAGGTAATGAAACCTTGTTCGTAAAGTTGTTGAGCGGTGCGCATGGTATCGCGCGAGCCCCAACCGAATTTACGGTTGGCTTCCTGTTGGATCGTGGACGTGATGAAAGGCGGCAGCGGCTTCGAGGTGAGCGGCTTTTCTTCGACGGACGTGACCGTGAACTGCGCTTTCTTGATTTTTTCGAGCAGCGCTTTGGACTGGGCTTCATTGAGCACTGCAACTTCTTTGTCTTTGAAGAGCTTGCCGGTCGTTTCGTCGAAGTCCTTGCCGGTCGCGACGCGTTTGCCATCGACGGACACGAGGCGGGCATCGAAGCCCTCCTTGCCCTTCGCGAATTCGGCCGAAAGATCCCAGTACTCGGCCTTTTGGAATTTCATGCGCTCGCGTTCGCGGTCCACGATCTGTTTCAGCGCAACGGACTGGACGCGTCCGGCCGAGAGACCGTACGCGATTTTTTTCCAGATGAGCGGAGAAAGCGTGTAGCCCACCAGACGGTCCAGCACGCGACGGGTTTCCTGAGCGCGCACGAGCTTAAAGTCGACCTCACGCGTGTTCTTGAGCGCGGCTTCGATCGCGGCTTTCGTGATTTCGTGGAAGACCATTCGCCTCACGGGAACTTTGGGCTTCAGCACCTCCAAGAGATGCCACGAGATGGATTCTCCTTCGCGGTCTTCGTCGGTCGCCAGGAAAATTTCGTCGGCGTCCTTCATGAGCTCTTTGAGCTCGCGAATGCGTTTGGTTTTGTCTTTGGGAACGACGTAGAGCGGTTCGAAGTCGTTGTCGACGTTGACGCCGAGCTTCGTCCATTCTTCGCCCTTAAGCTTCGCGGGAATATCGGTCGCCGACTGTGGAAGATCGCGAACGTGTCCATAGCTGGCTTCGACGATGTAGTTCTTCGGCAAGAACTTCGTGATGGTTTTCCCTTTGGTGGGCGACTCTACGATAACAAGTTTCTTGCTCATGCTTTCACCTTCAGATGCTGCGCATCTCGTTGCGGATCAGTTCCACGACTTCGGTCACTTTCGTGAGGAAGGATTCTTGGGCTTTGATGACGTGGCGATGGGCGTGTCCGGCCCAAACGCCTTGAATGCGGCGGTCGAGGAGCAGCGCTTCCTTGGACGTTTCGTTGCGCACGGGATTCGAGAAGTCGTATCCCATGTTGGCTCCGGGCGTCTCCAGATGCAAGACGATGTCGTAGCGCGCGAGTTCGGTTCGAAGACTCGTATCCACGTCGCCCAGGAAACGCTTCAGTCCTCCGGGGTAATAAGCGGCGCAGTCGAGCGTACCGCGATCGCAAACGAGAATCTGAGCGCGGTTCTTGCGAACCTTGGCAAATTCCTCGGCGTGATGCTGGACATGATAGATCGCTGCCTGAACGCGTTTCAACTCGGCGGCATTCTCGGCGCGTGGGAAGCCTCCGTTGTAGAGGAGCGATGCCGTTTCGGGCAAAACGAAGACCTTGTTTTGAAACTCGCGTTTCAAAACATCGGCCACCGCAGTCTTCCCCGCGCCGGGTCCTCCGGTCAGACAGACGATTTTTAGCGGAGAATGACGTTTGCCCACAGAGCTATAATTATAGAGACCGCGGCAAAAAACCCAGGATTCTCCAAAAATTTTAATAATGCGCCGCGTTTGAGCGCGCGTTCAGGCGTTTAGAAGAAAATGTTTTGCAAGCCCCAAACGAAGCCTACGACCGCAAAGGTCCACATCACGGAGCGACGGGACTCGAGACGAGCGCGCAATTCGGAGAGGCGCTCGATCGGATAGTTTGACGAGAGTTGGCCGCGAACGCGCGCTTTGACGGCGTTTTGCTCCATCTCGCGCATCACATGCTCGAGATAGATCATCGCCAAAGAAAGTCCCACCATCACCCAAGGAAATACGGCGTCCATACAGAACTATCGGTCTTTGACTGAAGTTTCTGAAGGCTGACGGAAGCCTTCCAGAAGGCGGAAAGTCTGTGGTAACCGCTCGGCGCTCTTAAATTCCAAGTTCCAGAACAGAAGCGGGACGCGAATCTCATCGGGGGTGAGACCGCCATGGTGCGCATGCAGGTTGTCACCGAAGCTCGTTTCTTCACTTGCGAGTACGAGAGCGTCGGGCGCATCTTTGGCGCGGAAATAGGCCGCAATGTTCGTCGCGAAGTAGGGATAGAAAAACTGTTCGCTGATCTTGTTCAGCTCCGAAGGACAGTAGAAGGTCCCGTTGTTGATACTCAGAGCGTAAGCGCCGTCTCGGCCGCAATCGGAAGTGGCGTAGCGAATCGTGTGCGTCGTCGTTTGCGTGTAGATCGTCAGTCCGTCACGTGTCTTGCCGACCGTCAGCCCCACTCCTCCGAGTCGCGTCGCTGCATTCAAAGCGTCTGCACGTTGGCGGTCGGAAAATGCCGGCGCGAAGTTTATTCCCATGAGACGTCCTTGGTTTATGAGAAGCGCTCCAGGTGCCAGGTCGTAGAGGGCCTTGTCGATCTTCGCGAGATAACGAAGATCGCTCATTCCGTGATCGCTCGTCATGACGGCGCCAATTTGGCGGCCATGGGTCGCGGCGTCCTGGAGAACCTCGAGAATCGGGCCCAATAGTCCGTCAATCATAACGGCGTAGTCTTGGGTTTCTTGCGCGAGTCGACCGTAGTGGTGGG
>JBDSDI010000218.1:0-14898 GCA_039920645.1 Bdellovibrionota bacterium
TGCCCGAGAAGCACCCCAAGCATCTCAAGGACAAATTCAATTACGATTGGTCGTCGTTCGCCGACGTGAGCCCCGACATTCTGGCGAACTCGACACCCGTCGAGCTCGAAGTTCTTCCTACCGAGGCTCCGCGCTCGAAGCTCCATAGCTTTCGCACGAAAAAGCCCGTCACAGCCGGTCGTTATATCTATCTCGAAGTCAACGGACGCTTGAAGGCTCTGGGCGACTACGCGCTCGGCGATTCTTACTTGGCGACGATGCCCGTGGCCGCAGTTCCGAAAGAACTTAAGATTCTCGGCGATGGGGTGCTGCTGAGTCTTTCCGGAGAAAGAAAACTTTCCGTCGGCGCTCGCGGCGTTAAGAAAGCGCGCGTCGAAGTTTCACGCGTCATTCCCGATCAGCTCAACGATCTCGTGCGCAATCTTTCCTATCAGGATCTCGGCAAGGCGCAGATCTATCAAGGCACGACCGACGGTTTTGCGGAACGTTTCACAAAGGACGTACTTTTGGCCAATATCGATTCCACGCGCACGGAATATTTTACCGTGAACATGGATGACTTCGTTTCTCCGAACACCGCTCGCCGTGGTCTGTTTTATATCCGTCTTTCCGAAGTCGATGGACCGACGCTCGACGAGCGTCTTGTGCTCGTGACCGATCTCGGGTTCCTCGTTAAAAAATCGGCTCAAGGTTCTTACGACGTTTTCGTGCAGAATCTCAAAACGGGTCTTGCCGTCGACGACGCACACGTGGAAGTTCTTGGCGCCAACGGGCTAGCGGCCTTCACTGCGACGACCGATGCCGGCGGACGCGCGCAGCTGCCGGTCCTCGACGACTTCAAGCGAGAGCGCAAGCCGATCGCCTTCGTCGTGAGAAAAGGGGAGTCGCTCTCGTTCCTTCCTTATGAATCGAGTTACACGCGCTCGCTCAAAATGGAACGCTTCGATACGGGTGGTATTTTCGAGTCCACGGAAAGCGATTCTCTTTCTGCGATGCTCTTCTCTGACCGAGGCATCTATCGCCCGGGCGAGAAGGTCCATATCGGAGGTATTGTTCGCAGTAAAAATATCCGTTCGCTCCAGAGCGACGTTCCCATGGACTGGGTCGTCACCGACCCCCGCGGTAACGAAGTTGAGAGCGGAAATTTAAAGGCTTCGACTGGAAGCCTCATCGATATCGCTTTTGACACCCAGGCTACCAGCCCGACCGGGAACTGGGATGTAACCCTTGTGACGACGAACAAGAAACGTGTTCGTCAGACTCTCGGTTCGGTCACCATCCGTGTCGAAGAGTTCCAGCCCGACCGCATGAAAATCGCCAGCCGCTTTTCGACAGAAAATCCCGATGGTTGGGTCGATCCGACTGATCTCAAGGCCAACGTGTCCATGCAAAACCTTTTCGGAACTCCGGCCCAACAGCGTCGTGTGAAATCTATTCTTCGCGTTGCGCCGGTACTTCCGCACTTCAAAAAATTGCAGGGCTATCAGTTCGCGGCGATCCACTCCAAGGAAGAACAAGTCATTGAAATGCCGCTCGAGGATGCGCAGACCGACGTGGAAGGCAAAGTTTCTTTCCCACTCGATCTGAAGAGCCTCGCGCACGGCATGTATTCGGTGCGTTTTGAGAGCGAAGGTTTCGATTCGCAGGATGGTGGACGTTCGGTCATGACCGTCAGTAGCGTCCTCGTGTCCCGCCATCCGTATCTCGTGGGCATCAAGCCCGACGGGTCGCTCTCGTACATCGCTTCGGGAGCCGACCGTAAACTCAACTTGCTCGCAGTGAATCCCAAGCTCGAGGCGCTCTCAGTCAAAGGCATCGAAATGGCGCTTATTGAGAATCGTTGGGTCTCCGTTCTGATCCAAGATCCTAACGGCGCGTACAAGTATCAATCCGTTCGCAAGGAAATCCCGCTCGGTTCGAAGAAGATCGACATCGCTTCGAAGGGGAGCGGCTTCTCACTGCAGACCGATAAAGCGGGAGATTTCACGCTCGTCGTACGCAACGACAAGGGTATCGAGGTCAATCGCATCGCGTACTCGGTCGTCGGCAGCGATAGTTCTCCCATTCGCCTCGATCGCAATGCCGAACTCCAGCTTTCTCTTTCCAAGACCGACTACCGCGTCGGCGAAGAGATCGAGATGCAGGTTCGCACTCCTTATGCGGGTCGCGGTCTGATCACGATCGAACGCGATCAGGTCTACGCCTACAAGTGGTTCCAAAGTTCCGGTACGAGCAGCGTGGAGCATATTCAGGTTCCAGCGGGTCTCGAAGGCAACGCCTACGTTAGCGTGAGCTTCCTTCGGGATTCGGGATCCAAAGAAATTTATATGAGCCCGTTGAGTTATGCAGCTGCTTCGTTCTCGCTCGCTCGCGAGGACTTCGAGACGAAGATCACACTCGACGCTCCCGAAAAAATTCGTCCGGGGGACAAGCTCACCATCCATTACAGCGCGAGTCGTCCGACGGAAATCACGTTGTGGGGTGTGGACGAAGGGATTCATCTCGTTGCAAAGTACAAGGCTCCTTCGCCGCTTGATTTTTTCCTGCGCAAGAAGGCTCTTCAGGTCACAACGATGCAGATTCTCGATCTCCTGCTGCCAGAGTATTCGGTCTTACGCGAACTCCTCCCTGCTGGCGGCGACGAATCGTCGGACGCCATTGGCAAGAATCTCAATCCCTTCCGTCGTAGCAATCAGCAGCCCGTCGCCTTTTGGTCTGGAGTGCTCAAGGCCGATGGTCAGAAGCGGAGCTTCTCTTACGATGTTCCGGATTATTACAACGGAAACATCAAGATCATCGCGGTTGCGAGTTCTCGTTCGGGCATGGGTCTCGCTCAGGCATCAACGCTCGTACGCGGCGATCTGATCCTGACGCCTACCGCTCCGCTCTTCGCTACTCCGGGTGACGAGTTCGATGTGAGCATCGCCGTCGCGAACCAGGCGGGAGGGTCCGGCAAAGAGGCGAAGGTCGATCTTTCCGTCGCGACCGATAAGGGTTTCTCGGTCGTCGGTGCGGCAAGCGTGAAACTTCCGCTCGCCGAAGGCGATGAGACGACACATTCTTTCCGCATCAAGGCACTCGACGTCTTAGGCTCGTTCCCGCTTACGGTAATGGCCAAGACGATGGCGGGAGCTCAGGAGAAGTCGGCGTCCTACCGACTCGAGATCTCTCTGCGTCCATCGACACCCTACGTTCAAAGTGAAGAGTTCCGCGTGGCAAAATCTTTTCCGCAGAATTTCAAACTCGAAGAACGTCGCAAAGAACTTTCCCATACGCGCATTTTGCTGAGTTCAAACCCTCTCGATATGGTCCAAAGCTTAAGCGACTTCCTGCAAGGTTTCCCTTACGGATGTACCGAGCAAATCTTGAGTCGTGCCGTTTCTCAACTTGTGATGCGCGGTCGCTTCGCTTCGGGCGGAACGGCGCCCCCTCTTAAAGAAGGCTTCGATGAAGCGCTGACTCTGCTCCGGACCCGTCAAAAGCCGGATGGCGGATTCTCGCTCTATGCCAACGGAAGCTCTGAACTTTTCCCGAGTGTGTGGGCTCTGCAGTATCTTCTCGAAGCCGAAGGCCTCGGACTGCCCGTTCCGCAAAATATGATTGATCAGGCGCTCGGCTACGTCGAAGGTCTCAATCTCACCGCTCAGACTCCGATCGAACAGGCCCGCTGGATCCTGCTCGGAAACTACCTCGTAGCGCGAGCGGGCCGCGTTCCGCGCGCGAATCTCGTCGACTTCGAGACTCAAGCCCTTCGCGTCCGTGCGAACGAAGTGACGGATATCGGAGCCGTATATCTCGCGGGAACTTATAAGTTGTTGAAGCAGGATAAACGCGGCGACGATCTCATCGCCAAGATCCATTTCAACGATCCCATCGTCATGGATTCGTCGGGGTTCTATTCGACCCTCGTGCGTGATGCGGGCCTTCTCATGATCGTCGCTCGTCACTTCCCGCAGCGTTTACCTAACCTGCTCAGCGAAGAAAGCATGACCCTATTCTTCGCGCCGCTGAAACAGGGAAACCTGCAGACGCTCGCGGCGGGACAGCTCCTTCTCGCGCTGAATTCCGTCGGTCAAAGTGGCTCCTTTCCGAAAGGCCAATTCAAGGACGAAGGATCTCAGCAGATCGTGGCGGGCAAGACGTTGCCGCTTTCCCTGCATGCTGTAGGTATCGGAGCCGTATCGTCGTCGCTCGAAGGCGACGTGAGTCAGGTTATTCTCAAAGGATCGGCGGTTTCGCCGCTCTTCGCTTCCGTCACTCACGCCGGCTTCGAAAAATCGACGGGTCTCAAAGAAATCAAGAACGGGCTCGAAGTTTTTCGAGGATTCCGTCGTGCAGATGGCTCGATGCTCTCCGCCGATTCACCGATCGTTAAACAGGACGAAACGCTCGACGTTATCCTGCGGCTCCGCGCTCCGGGAGGCTACGTTTCCAACGTGGCGCTCGTGGATCTGATCCCCGCGGGCTTCGAGATGGTCATCGAACCCCAAGTCGCCGAGCTTCAGTCGAGCCCAAGTTCCGAGGGCGGATCCGAGGGTGGAGAAGAACAAGTTCCCCAGCAATCCGAAGGCGAAGGACCTGAGGGCGAGGGCGCGAGTCTCCGATCTCTGGTCATGCCGAGCGCTTACGCTCAGCAGTCTTCGTCGTCGATGGCGGTGCAGGGCGCAGACCGTCGCGAAGATCGTGTCGTTCTTTACGCGACCGCGACCGATAAAGCTACGGAGTACGTTTACCGGGTCAAGGCCGTGAGTCGCGGAACATTCGTGGTGCCTCCCGCTTTTGCGGAAGGCATGTACGATCGCTCCAAACACTATCGTGGCGTCCCCGGAACGATCAAAGTCGTCAAACCGGAGTGATCTTATGCGATCGCTTTGGCTCAAAATGGGTGCCGCACTTTTCCTTGCGGTACTCCTCTTGAGATTGTTCTCGACACCGATGCTCTCTGAGAAGTCGTTCTCGAAAGTCTATCGCGACCGACGAGGGAAGCTTTTGCGAATATCCCTCGCGGGCGACGAGAAGTATCGTGTTTTTACCCCTCTCGAGACTATAGACCCGCAACTCATCGAAGCCTTTTTGCTTCAAGAAGATCGCTATTTCTGGTGGCATCCGGGTATTAACCCGATTGCTTTGCTGAAGGTCTTTGTCGAAGCCGCTCAGGGGGAGCGCATGCGTGGCGCTTCGACGATCACCATGCAGCTCGTGCGTCTCCGGGAAGGCTCGACCACGCGTTCCGTATCGTCCAAGTTCCTGCAGATCTCCAAAGCGCTTTGGATCGAAGCGACTCATTCGAAACGGGAGATTCTTGAGGCCTACCTGAACCTCGCCCCCTTCGGCGCGAATATTGAAGGCGTCGGAGCCGCAAGCCTTATCTATTTTTCGAAATCGGCACTGAAGCTCAAGCTGGGCGAGCTGCTTACGCTCGCGCTGATTCCACAAAGCCCTTCGCAGCGCAGTCTCCACAAAGACGCGAACTCGCTCCATGAATGGAAGCTCAGACGTCTTCAACTTTTCGATGAGTGGAAGGCGAAGCATTCCGAAGCGAGCGAACAGGAGGTGGACGTCGATTTCCCTCTGGCCTCTCGGCGCTTGAAGGAGCTACCCTTCGAAACGCCCCATCTCGTGCAACGCTTCGAACGCACGATTCCCGGAGCTCACGAAGTGATCTCGAGCATCGATCTTTCGATCCAACGCTTCGTTGAAGAGCGCGTTCGGACCTATCTCACGAAGAAACAAAGTCTCGGCGTGAAGAACGCGAGTGTCTTCTTGGCGAACTATGAGACGGGAGAAGTCGTTGCTTACGTCGGAAGCGCGGACTTTACGAACTCGGAAATTTCAGGACAGGTGGATGGCGTTGTCGCCCGCCGTTCACCGGGATCCTCGCTCAAGCCGATCGTATACGCGCTTGCCTTGGAGCAAGGACTGGTTCATACGCAATCTCTCCTCAAAGACACGCCAAAGAATTATGGCTCTTTCGATCCTGAAAATTTCGAACGCGGTTTTCTCGGACCGCTCTCCACGGAGGATGCGCTGATCAGAAGTCGAAATATTCCGGCCGTCGAACTCAGTTCGCGACTGAAGCATCCTAATCTCTACGAATTTCTGAGCGTTCAAGGAATTCCTCTTTATCCGGATCCGGTTCACTACGGATTGAGTATAGCGCTCGGCGGCGCCGAGTTGAGTCTCGAGGAACTCGTGAGACTCTACGCCGGACTTGCGCGCGGCACTCCAATCATGTCTTTCTCTTATCTCAAAGGTGCGAAACCGCGCGTCGGCGCGTGGCCCCTGAGTCACGAAGCGACCTGGCTCACGCTTCAGATGCTTTCTCGTAATCCGCGCGACGGTCAGGAAGCCTTCTTGAAATGGAGCCGTAGTCGGCTCAATGCCGCATGGAAGACCGGCACCTCGAGCGCGTTCAGGGATGCATGGACGATCGGCGTTTTTGGTCCTTACGCACTTGGAATCTGGATCGGAAATTTCGACGGCGAATCGAACGCAGCCTTCGTGGGTCGCGAGATCGCGGCCCCTCTCTTCTTTGACATCGCCGAGGGTCTCTCGAAGAACGAAAACTTCGATGACGCTCTCTGGGCTAAACCTTACGAAAAACTCAATGTGAAGCGCATCGAAGTCTGTGCGCTCTCCGGTGCTGAGCCCGAACCGTTCTGCCCGCATCGAAAAACGGCGTGGATCATTCCGGGTAAGTCTCCCATCGAGCACTGCAAGATCCATCGCAGTATTTTTGTGAACAGAAAATCGGGACGGCGCGCGTGCGGAGCTATCGAGGACCCGAAGCTCTATCGTCCCGAGATCTTCGAGTTCTGGCCAAGCGACCTCAAAGAATCTCTGACCGATTTCGGCATCCACAAAGCTGCTCCTCCGGAATTCGAGGAAACCTGCCGCGATCGCCAGCAGAACGACGCCTTCCTATCCGCGCATCGTCCGCCGGAAATCATCTCCCCTCGAAAAGAAGTCGTCTATTCTCTGCGTCTTTCGGAGACCCCAGACCAGCGACGCATTCCGCTTCAGGCGATTTCCGACGGCGACGCGAAACGCATCGATTGGTTTGCCGACGCGACTTATCTGGGAAGCGTCGAAACCGGCAAGACGCTTTTCTGGCAGGCCCCGCGCGGCAAACATCTCATAACGGTGGTCGACGAAAGCGGTAGTAGTCAGACCCAAACCGTAGAAGTCCAATACGTTCCATGATTCATTGACCGCGCGCCAGTGGGGTTCCCTTTTTCGTTTCCGAGAGAGGTGGAGAAATCTGGACATCGTTCCGGCCTCGCCTTAGAACTGCATCTATGGAACTGCAGAATTTCGTGGCCATCGACTTCGAAACCGCGGATAACGGTGCCGATAGTGCTTGTGCCGTTGGCCTCGTACGTGTCGAAGACGGTCGCATTGTCGACGAGTTGATGCGTCTCATCTGTCCTCCGCGCAAAGTCATGATGTTTACGCATATCCACGGACTCACGATGAACGACGTCAGTGGCGCTCCGAAATTCGCGCAAATTTGGGCCGAAATCGAGAAATTCAGTCTTGGTAGCGGCGCTTTCGTAGCCCACAATGCGCCCTTCGACCGACGTGTCCTACATGCGTGCTGTCAGACAAACGGCATCCCCGTTCCGAAGCAGGATTTTCACTGCACGGTGCAAATCGCGCGCAAAGCCTTCAACATCTATCCCACCAAACTTTCGAACGTCTGCAGCGCGCTAGGGATCGATCTCAACCATCATGAAGCTCTTTCCGACGCGCGTGCCTGTGCCCACATCATGATTCAGGCCCAGGCAAAGTTCGCAGGAACGACGTCGTCCCTTTAGTAGGACTTGGCGAAGATTACGCGTTGAGTGCTCGGCTTCCCGGTGAGGAAGCAGACGCCCTTTTCCTTGAAGGAAAAGGCAAAAGGCACGCAGCGGATCGTAACTTTGAGATCGGTCTTGATCGTAGCTTCGTCGTCTTTCGATCCAGCCCAGTGACAAAGCGCAAAACCGCCGTGGATCTCGGGCTTGTCTTCGTTCTTCGGCGTGAAGAATGTTTTGAAAGCCTCGAGTGAGTCGATCTTCTTCATATTAGCGGTCTGATGCTCCGTCGCCCGCGCGAGCAGCGTATCTTGAATTTCTTGGAGAACGCCGGGAATTTTCTCAAGCGCCTCGGCGACCAAAAGGAAGTCTTTTTGTTTGTGGCCACGGTCGCGACGCGCGAGAGCCACTTTGCCCTCTTGCATGTCGCGGGGCCCAATCTCGATGCGTACGGGCACGCCTTTCTTGATCCATTCCCAACTCTTCTCACCGCCATTCTTATCGCGCGCGTCGACTTCGACTTCGAGTTCTCGACCCGCGAAACTCAGCTCGCGCAGTTTCGCCGCGAAATCTTGAGCCATTGCGAGAACCGCATCGCGGGTGTCTTCCTTGGGGGTGATCGGAACGATAACGACGTGGGTGGGGGAAATACGCGGAGGCATGATCATGCCGTCGTCGTCCGCGTGGGTCATGATCATCGTACCGATCATGCGCGTGCTGACGCCCCAGCTCGTTGTCCATGCGTGCTCCTGCGAACCACCACGACCTTGGAACTGGATGCCGCAGGCCTTAGCGAAGTTCTGTCCGAGGAAGTGGCTCGTGCCCGCCTGGATCGCCTTGCGATCTTGGACCATCGTCTCGACGCAATAAGTGCTGACGGCGCCGGGGAATCGTTCGGCCTCCGTTTTTTCGCCCTTGATCACGGGAAGAGCAAGTTGGTCGCGCATGAAAGATTCGTACACGTCGAGCATGAGCAGGGTTTCTTTGACGGCTTCATCCGAGGTTTCGTGCGCGGTGTGGCCTTCCTGCCAGAGGAACTCGGCCGTACGAAGGAAAAGACGCGGACGCATTTCCCAGCGCATGACGTTGCACCATTGATTGATGAGCAGAGGAAGGTCGCGGTAACTCGAAACCCAACGCGCGAACGCCGCGCCGATGATCGTCTCGGAAGTCGGACGGATGATGAAGGGCTCCGTGAGTTCTCCTGCGGGTTTCATCTTCACACTGCCGTCGGGCTGTTTGACGGCTTCGAGGCGGTGATGCGTGACAACGGCGCATTCGGTGGCGAAGCCTTCGACGTGCGAAGCTTCGCGCTCCATGTAGCTCACGGGAATGAGTAGCGGGAAGTAGGCGTTCTTGTGTCCGGTCTTCTTAAAAAGACGATCCATCTGCTGCTGGACTTGCTCCCAGACTCCGTAACCCCAAGGCTTGATGACCATGCACCCACGAACTTCGCTGTTCTCGGCCATGTCCGAAGCCTTCACGACCTGCTGATACCACTCGGGGAAATCTTCCTGGCGACGAGGACTGATGGCGTTCTGGGGAAGCTGCGGCTTTTGAGTGTTGGTTTTCTGGTCGGACATGGGCGAAGGTTTAGCAAAGTTTCCGCGTCACTTCGAGGGCGTTCAAAATTTCCGGAGCATTGCCGTGGGTCCTGTGTTTTGGACGAGAGATCTTAGTTCGCGAGATAAGTCGTTACGAGGGTGTAAGAGTGCAGAACTGCTATCACGAGATTAAACCAAAGAACGGGTAATTTCTTATTTTTAATTAGAAATAGACTCAGGGTTTTGTAGATAATCTGAAAGCCAAAGAGCACAAAAGCTATTGAGAAATCTTTATTCATTGTTCCAAGGCAATAGGAGCTCAGTGCCAGAATTGTCAGGTACATACAGGTCAATATTTGGCGACTTGAAGAATCGGCACCAAAGACCGCCACAATCTTCTCGGAATTTAGAAGAAGTAGCGCGCAAATTGGAAGTAGCACGAGCACGTTGATAAAATGCGATACGAGAATCAAGTTTGGCATTCTGCCCATATTATTTCAGAAAGATTTTTTGTAAAATCGAGTTTTACGAAACACTAGCTCGAGCCTATCCAGAATTTCCTTCATCACGACGATAACTCAGCTGCCGTTATCCGCACGCACAGGTCGTGCGCATTGTGCGTTTGGGAGGCGTATGAGGACTGCTTCGCAAGGCACGGAACCGATAAGCTCAGGGCATGACGACACATTCTCAAAACAGAATCCAGACTCTTCTCTCTTCACCTTCAGTAGGTCTGTCGGTCGCAGGTCTCGCCCTGGCGATCGCGCTCATTACCGCGGCTAGCATCGGAGCTAAAAGCTTCGAGTTCACCCAGCGCAGTGCGATCACGGTCAAAGGCTTCGCCGCGAAGTCGATCGTGTCCGACCTTGCGCTCTGGGAAGGCGTGGTCAGCACGCGCAACAAGGATCTTGCGACCGCTTACCGCAAACTCGAAGCGGACGGCGCGCAGATCGTAGCCCTTCTCGAAAAGGTGAAAATCTCCCGGGATCAGATCGAATTTTCCGCCACCCGCACTCAGATCCTCAAAAAGAAGGCCGGATACAACGACACCAACGAGATCGAGGGATATCAGCTCGAACAGAGCTTTCGCGTCCAAAGCAAGAACGTCGAGCTCGTCCAAAAGATTGCCTCCGAAGCAACCGAACTTCTCAAGAAAGGCATCGAGATCAACTCGACCGCTCCCCGTTTCTACTACACCGAACTCGAAGGACTGAAGGTGGACATGCTGGCCCAAGCGACGCGCGACGCTCGGTCCCGCGCAGAAACCTTAGCTACGAACAGTAAAACCAAGCTCGGCGACCTGCGCTCCGCTCAACAAGGTGTTTTCCAAATCACTCCCGAAAATTCGGTTGAAGTCTCGAGCTACGGCGAGAATGACACAAGTTCGCTGAAAAAAGTCATCCGTGGCGTTGTCACCGTGGAATACGGCCTCGAGTGATTGTGTCAACTGTGAACCCCATGAATAAGATTTTCGCTCTACTCTCTGGCGCACTTTGGACGGCAGCGCGCTCGATATCGGTGGTAGCCACTACAACGTGCTGGGCGGCGTGGAGATCTACTTCTAATTAAATTAAGCGAGCAGGTCCATGATGTCTTGGCGGGTGAGGCTCAGCGCTGCTCCGCCTTCGTCGAGGACTGCGCGCGCGAGATCACGTTTGGCTTCCTGAAGGACGAGAATTTTTTCTTCGATTGTTTCACGCGCCACCAGTCGATGGATCATGACCGGGTTCTGCTGTCCGATACGGTGGGCGCGGTCGGCAGCTTGGTCTTCGACCGAAGGATTCCACCACGGGTCCATAATGAAAACGTGATCGGCGGCGGTGAGATTGAGACCCACGCCACCGGCTTTCAGCGAGATGAGCATGATCGGTGGGCCTTCGGGCGATTGAAACTCATCGACGATGCCCTGGCGCTTCTGAGTGGAACCGTCGATGCGCGAGAAGCGGATCTTACGTTTTTCAAGTTCGCCCTCGATGCGGTCGAGGAACGAGGTCCACTGAGAGAACACGAGACTCTTATGGCCTTCGGCCAAGGATTCCTCGAGCGTCTCCATGAGGAGATCGAGCTTCGACGACTCGTCGGCGTTTTGCCCGGGAATGAGTCCGCGATGGCACGCGGCTTGGCGCAGGCGCAAGATGACTTCAAGCGCCTTCAAGATACTGCCGCCGTGTTCGAGGGTCGCGAGAACTTCTTTGCGCGTCGACGCAAGAATCATGTCGTAGGTTTCACGTTCCTCTTTTGCGAGTTCGCAGTAGAGTACGGTTTCCGTACGCGCTGGAAGCTCGGGGGCGACGTCGCGCTTGAGACGGCGTAGGATAAAGGGCTTGATACGAGTCTTGAGGCGCGATGCCGTTTCGATATCACCTTGTCCGATGGGACGGGCAAATTTCTCGAGAAATTCTTCGCGACGACCGAGCAAACCCGGGTTTACGAACTGGAACTGACTCCACAGATCGTCGAGACGGTTCTCCACAGGCGTTCCGCTCAGGGCGACGCGGAAGTTGCCTCTGAGGGAATGCGCCGCCTTGGCAATCTGGCTGTCGGGGTTCTTGATGGTCTGCGCTTCGTCGATGACGATGGTGTCCCACTGCGTTTCGCGCAAGCGTTCTTGATCGAGACGAAGCACTCCGTAGCTCGTGAGGACAACGTCGCTTGTCGTATCGAGCTCGCGGCGGTCGCCGTAGAAAACGGAGCTCTTGAGGCCGGGACGGAACTTTTGGATTTCCGCCGCCCAGTTGTAGAGCACGCTCGTGGGAGCGACGATGAGGGTTTTGCCTTGGAGCACGCACAAGGTCTGCAAGGTTTTTCCGAGACCCATGTCGTCCGCGAGCAACGCCCCCAGACCGGCGTCGCGTAGAAAGCTCAGCCAGTTCACACCTTTCTTTTGGTAGGGACGCAGGTCGGCACGGAGGTCCGAGGGAAGGGTGGCGTCTCCAATGCTCTCGAAGTTGTCGAGAAGTCCACGCAGCTTATCGAGCGATTCCGGATAACTTTGGCCGAGATCGTCGCAGAGTGCGGTGAGCTCAGGCAGACGCAAAGGAGGGACCTCATTCAACGCTTCGCGCAGCGAGAGAAACTCGCGGATACGAAGGCCGTAGCGCGTGAGCCAATCCTTAGGGATCTTCGCCCAGCTACCATCCAGAAGCGGCACGTTGTCGGCGCCTTGCTCCCACGCTTTGAAAACGGAATCGAAACTGGCCGAAGGCCCCGATCCGTCGCCGCTTGGGAAAAACTGCATATCCATCGCGTAGAACTCACCCTCGGTCACGTTGATCTTCGGTTGGAGGATGCGTTCTTCGACCTTGAAGAGTTCCGCGCCATCGCCGGTGTATTCCCAGCCGCGCGCGCGCTTTACGAAGGCGATGGCGTCCGCGCCAGAAAGAATAATCCGTCGACCGGGTTGCAAATCGAGTTCGCGCGAGAGCTTCTGCATGATCCGGCGCTCTTCTTCCTGGTTGCGCGTAACGAGATGCGAGACGCGCTTGGAGCGGTAGTCCTGGACGGGTACGAGCTCCAAGGTTTGGTAGTTGAGCTGCGCGATTGGCGGATCGCCGTAGACGATGCTCGCAAGGACGGAGAGGGTGGTTTCACCGGAGAGGAAATCTTTGTCGCGCTCGAGGCGAAGATCGAGGGTCGGCATGAGATCGAGCGTGTGGGGTCGCTTCAGACTGGAGACCGTGATTGAGATTTTCTTTTGGAGCTTCGGGATGATGTCGGCGAAAAGAACTTTTTCTCTTTCGGGTCCCCAATAACTGCCCATGTCTTCGACGAGCTTCTGCTCTTCGGGAGTGAGCAGCGTTGAGTTCATGAGGCGAAGCGTGTCGCCACAAAGGGCGACACCGTGGCGGAAAACTTGGGTGACAAGAGAATTTTTCACACGACGCAGGCGATAGCCGTTCGCCTCGTCAACGCATTCGTATTGGGCGAGAATGCGCGAGCTCGAGATCTGGATCGGTTTATCTGAGAGAAAAATCTTCTGATCGGATTCGATAGTCTTGAAAAGAAACTCGAGTCGTTGACGTTCGAGGGGGCCGCCTTGGTAATTCTTGAGGACCTGGTCGACGGCGAAATCCGCTTTCGTGGCCATGACATCGGGACCTTGGATGCGTTTGGTTTCGACGCCCGCTTTGTAGCTGATGAGAGTGGTATCGAGCTTCTTCGGGAAACCTTGGCCTACGATGTGGCGTTCGAGATGGAGCCCGTCGTGACGAGGGCGAAAAATGTAGTGCAGTTGTGCGATGGCGGCGGCGGGAGCGGCGTCTGAACTGGGAGTGTCGGGCGAGCCGGGCATCTGGAGTTGCCCGCGCTTGAGCATAATAACCGAAGCCGCGACGTGAGGGCAGGGG
This sequence comes from Bdellovibrionota bacterium, assembly GCA_039920645.1. Taxonomy (GTDB): domain Bacteria; phylum Bdellovibrionota; class UBA2428; order UBA2428; family UBA2428; genus CAMCVE01. Next base: position 13,687 of record JBDSDI010000218.1, read on the forward strand.
CTCTCGGAGTTGCCGCAGTCGCAGTCCCAATCGAGTTCGCGCGGCCACAGTGTGACCTTGGGACTCATCGGTTGCCCGGGCGTACGCAGGTGAATGATGCATTCGGCTTCGTTTTGCTTCGAGCAAACGAAGTTCGTTCCCCCACGGGTGTACGTGACCCCTTGGGACCAAATGGGAGACGAGGCACTTGCCTGGACGGCTCTAAAGAGCTCGGCGATCAAAGGGGCATGAATCATGCCCCTCTCTCCTAAAGCCTGAATCGAAACTCTTCAAGTCGTGTTATCAGGTCGACTCCGATCGCATGACGCTGTAGGGTCCCCCAAATATTTATGACAAGTGAATCCCCCATCCGTTTCGAATCTCTCGATCTGATCGAGCCCCTTCTTAAAGCCCTCCATGCCGAAGGCTACACAGAACCCACCCCCATCCAGCGCCAAGCGATCCCTCACGTTCTCCAAGAACGCGATCTGCTCGGCTGCGCCCAGACCGGAACCGGAAAAACTGCAGCCTTCGCGTTGCCGATTCTTCAGTTGCTCGCCAAGGACGTCCAGCCCGGGGCGAAAAGAAAAATTCGTACCCTCGTCCTGACTCCTACACGCGAGCTCGCCGCTCAAATCGACGAAAGTTTTCAGCGCTACGGTGCGAACCTTGGCCTTTCCACGACCGTTGTTTTCGGCGGTGTCGGCCAAGGATCGCAGGTCAGCGCCCTTCGCAAAGGCGTCGACATCCTCGTCGCGACCCCCGGCCGCCTGCTCGACCTGATCGACCAGGGTTACGTTTCCCTTTCGGATCTGAAATTCTTCGTCCTCGACGAAGCCGATCGGATGCTCGATATGGGCTTCATTCACGACGTGAAGAAGCTCCTCAAGATCATTCCCAAGAAGCGCCAATCGCTCTTCTTCTCGGCAACGATGCCCCCCGATATCCAGCGTCTTGCCAATGATATCCTCTCGAATCCCGTCAAGGTCGAGGTAACCCCCGTCGCGACGACCGCCGAAAAGATCGATCAGTCGGTTTACATGGTCGATAGCAAAGAGGGAAAACGATTCCTGCTTCAGCATTTACTGAAGGGCGAAGATGTCAAAATGGCCCTTGTTTTTACGCGCACCAAGCACGGAGCCGACAAGGTTACCCGCTTCCTCAACAGCGTCGGTGTCACCGCGGAAGCCATCCACGGCAACAAGTCCCAGAACAACCGCGTTCGCGCCTTGG
>JBDSDI010000219.1:0-5138 GCA_039920645.1 Bdellovibrionota bacterium
ATCTCGGCCATCAAGTGCTTTTCCTCATCGGCGACTTCACCGCGCAAATCGGCGATCCGACCGGCAAGTCCGAGACCCGGAAGGTGCTCACGCGCGAAGACACGCTCCGCAATTCGCAGACGTACTCCGAGCAAGTGTTGAAAATCCTCAACCCTTCGAAGACCCAGATTGTCTTCAACTCGCAGTGGATCGACACTCTCAAAATCCAGGACGTCATCCGCCTCGCCTCCCAAATGACTGTGGCCCGCATGCTCGAGCGTGACGATTTCTCGAAGCGCTATGCGGCTCAGCAGCCGATCTCCATCCACGAGTTCCTCTACCCCATCATGCAGGCCTACGACTCGGTTCAGCTTCGCGCGGACGTCGAGCTCGGCGGTACCGACCAAAAATTCAACGTCCTTCTCGGACGCGAATACCAAAAGGCCGCAGGACAGGAACCGCAGGCCGTTTTGCTAATGCCTTTGCTCGAGGGAACCGACGGCATTCAGAAAATGTCGAAAAGCCTGGGTAACGCGATCGGCATCACCGAAGCGCCCAAGGACATCTTCGGCAAGGTCATGAGCGTGAGCGACACACTCATGGTCAAGTACTTCGAACTTCTGACCGACGTTCCCGTCGAAGAAATCAAAGGACTCCACCCTCGCGACGCAAAGGTACGCCTGGCCGTCGAGATCGTGACTCGCTTCTACTCGCGCGAAGATGCCGAGAAGTGCGCCGAGGAATTCGATTCCCTCTTCTCCAAGAAACAAATCCCTTCCGACCTTCCCTCGGTCGTCATTCATGCGAGCCAGATTCCGCTTACGAAACTTATTGCCGAGCAGGAACTTGTCGCCTCCTTATCCGAAGCACGCCGCATGATCGTCCAAGGGGGCGTCTCCGTCGACGGAGAGAAAATCTCAGACACGGCTTACGTGATCGAGAACGTCCAGGAAGCCCTCGTAAAAGTTGGTAAACGCAAGTTCCTTCAAGTGAAGTTCCGTCCTAAAAAGGCGTGATGACAGCTTCTGCGGCTCCGGCCCTCGAAATCAAAAATCTCACCAAGCACTACGGTCCTTTTGCGGCCGTGAAAGACCTATCGCTAACGATCCAGCCCGGCGAGATCTTCGGACTTCTCGGTCCGAACGGCGCGGGCAAGAGCTCGACGATCCATTTGGCTTCGAGCCTCTGTCGTATGGAGCAAGGTTCGATCAAAGTCTTCGGCCACGACGTCGTGCAAGAACCCACCACGACGCGTCGCCTGCTCGGGCTCATGCACCAGGAAGTCGTCATCGATAACTTTTTGCCGATCGGCAGGATGCTCAAGATGCACGCGGGTTACTACGGCCTTAAGGACGATCCCGAGTGGCGCGAACTTCTCATCGAGCGCCTCGCGCTCGGCGCCCACGTTCATAAAAAAATGATGGGGCTCTCGGGCGGGATGAAGCGACGTTTTATGGTCGCTAAGGCGCTCATCCATAAACCCCGTCTTCTGGTACTCGACGAACCCACCGCCGGCGTCGATGTCGAGCTTCGTTTGGCGCTCTGGGAATTCGTGAAAGAGATCAACAAGCGAGGCACCACGGTGGTACTCACGACTCATTATCTCGAAGAAGCGCAGGAACTCTGCGGCCGTATCGCGATCATGAATCACGGTCAGCTCGTGGCGCTCGATACCACCAAAAATTTAACTCAGAATCACGATCTCGAAGAAGTGTTCATGAAGCTCACCTCGAGCGAAGGGAAACCCGCATGAGCACGCTCAGCGAGAAACTCGACCGTATGCAGGTCTTCGCTCCCGAAGGCTCCCACAGCGCGCTGCGCACGCTTCAGACGCACCTCAAACGCGAAGTGCTGCGCTTTCTCTCCGTCGCCGGACAAACGCTGCTGGCGCCCGTCGTAACCGCGACGCTCTATCTGCTGATCTTCGGAGTGAGCCTCGGTTCGCGCGTGAATTTTGGCGGCAATGTGAGCTACATCCAATTTGTGGTGCCAGGCCTGGTCCTGATGGGCATCATCAATAATGCATTTGCCAATACGTCGAGTTCGCTCTTCATTTCGAAGTTCCTCGGCAGCATCCAGGATCTTCTCATTACGCCGCTCACGCCGTGGCAGTATCTCATCGGCTATTCCATCGCGGCGATGATCCGCGCCATGGCCGTTGGCGGAGTGATCCTATTGGTCTCGATGTTCTTCACCGGTTTGCCGTGGACCTATCCGGTCCAAGCGCTGCTCATGGCGCTCGTATCGTCCCTGCTCTTCGCACTCTTTGGTCTGATCGGCGCACTCTTCGCCAAGAACTTCGATACGCTGTCGATCTTCACGAACTTCCTGCTCATGCCGCTCATCTATCTCGGCGGACTTTTCTACCCGGTCTCGCAATTGCCGCATCCGTGGAACCTCGTTTCGAAATTCAACCCGCTCTACTATCTCATCGAAGGCTTCCGCCACGCGATCGTCGGCGAAGGCGAGATTTCTTTCGCATTGGCTTTCGGAATTTCAGTGGGAATTTCAGTGGGACTTGGGGCTGTCGTGCTGTGGATGTTTAAGAATAGTTCGCGCCTGAGGAACTAGCTTTCCAAAAGACTTCTGAGCATCCAGGCCGTCTTCTCGTGCAACTGAATACGTTGCGTGAGGAGATCGGCGCTCGCTTCGTCGCCGCCTTTTTCGGCCGCGGGGAAGAGCTTGCGGGCCGTGCGCACGACCGCTTCTTGGCCGAGCAAGAGCTGGCGGATCATATCTTGAGCGTTCGGGACACTATCGTCGCTGTCTTCGATACTCGAGAGTTTCAAATAAGCTGCATAAGAGCCGGGAGCATTCACGCCCAACGCGCGAATGCGTTCGGCGATGAGATCGACGGCGAGTGCGAGCTCATTGTACTGAGTTTCGAACATGAGATGCAGGGTCTGAAACATGGGACCGGTGACATTCCAGTGGAAGTAGTGAGTCTTGAGATAGAGCGTGTAGGTATCGGCCAAAAGATGACAGAGTCCCTTTGCGATTTCCTTGCGGGATTTTTCAGGAATACCAATGTCGATTTTTTGGTGATCTTTTTTCATACTTCGTTTCTACGGTTGCTCAGCCGACGGGTCAAGCGCTGGAACCATTGACGCGACTCCCGTGAAGGAATCGCCGCCACGAAAAGATAGACCAGTCCGAAAAAGCCTACGCTTGCGAGAGTCGCAACCGCGAACACAAGTTTCGAGTGTTCTCTCAAATCCGCAAGCCAGTTCGAGAATCCGGCGATATCGAGGGCAAGCAGCATCAGCACGCCCGCGAGAGAGCCCAAAATGACCTTGAAAGTCTCGAAATCAAAAAGGCGGTGGCGAAGAATTTTCAGAACCACGGCCAGCGCTGCAGCGTTCAAAAATGAGGTGATGGCTGTCGCCAGCGCGAGTCCGACGTGTCCATAATGGCGCGCCCCCCAGAGCGCGATGAAGTAGTGCGAGACAACGAGGACGAGCGAGATCGTGGAGGGAATCCAAACCTTGTCGATCGCCTGGAAGACTTGCACCAAGATCTTCGTGGTATTGAGTGCGGGCAGCGCGAGGGCGAAGGCCGTGAGCGCCATCGCCGTCTGAAGCGTGTCGGAATGCGTGAAACGACCATGCTCGAAAATCAAACTGACGAGCGGTAAACGGAATGCGATCAGTCCAGCGGCAGCGCCCAGCCCGAGAATCCACGTCAAACGCAGGGCCTTGCAAAGTGTCTCTTCGAATTCGTGGTGTTTGCCCTCTAGCCTCAGGCTCGAAAGACTGGGTAGCGCCGCAGTCGAAAGCGCGACGCCGAAAATACCCAGCGGAAAATAGAGCAGCCGATACGCGTAACTCATCCAGCTCACGCTGCCTTCGATGAGCGACGATGCGATGATCATGTTCATGAAGACGTTGATCTGAACCGCCGCGACGGCGAGCACGGAGGGAATCATGAGCCCTCCGATGCGTTTGAGCGCGGGATCCTTGACGCACTCGCGAACGTTACCGCTCGAGACGACGGAGCCGAAGGCCTTCAGTGGGGAATAGCCTTCGCGCGCAAGCAGCGGCCACTGTAAAAGCCACTGACCTAAGCCACCGACGAGGCTGCCGATGCTGAAACCCACGACCATCGACGTGAGTCCTTGCGCGCGCAGACCAAAGGCCGCCCCGCCACCGACGAGAATGCTCAGCGAATTGAAAGCCGCGGGGCCGAGCGCCGGGACAAAAAAGTAGCCCAGGGTATTGAGAAGTCCCATCGAAAGCGCAGCCGTACCGACGAAAAAAAGAAACGGCGAAAGCATTCGCATGAGACGAATCGTGAGTTCAAGTTTTCCGGCGACATAAGAGAAGTCAGGCGCCATCCAACGCGCGAGATAAGGGGCCAAGACATACAACGCGAAACATGTAAGCGCGAGGGTGAAACACAGACCGACGAGGACGCGCGCAGCCATGAGGCGCTTGTGATTTTCGTCTTTCTCACGAGAGAACGTCGTCACGAAAGCGGAGCTCAGCGCCCCTTCCGCGAAAAGATCACGGAGCGTGCTGGGAATGCGAAACGCGACGAGGAAGGCGTCCGTGGCCATACCCGCGCCGAAAAAATACGCGAAGACCTGCTCGCGAACAAGACCCAGAAAACGGCTGAGAAAGACGGCGCCGCCCACCGACGCGGCTTTTTTTAGAAAACTCATCTCCTCTAAGGCTAAACCCATCCGCCGCAGGGCTCCAGAGGGAGTCTGAACTTTTGAAGAATTCGGTTACTATGAAAGGGATCATGAGTTCACGTATTGCCGCTGCTCTGGAAAGAGGTTTTCTTGACGTTGCCGAAATTAGAGGCGTTAAGGTCGACCTCAAATACGCGACGACCGATAATTTCCTCGGCGAAAATATCTACGGCGATTTCGATCGTGCGCTTTTACATCCTGTGGCACACGCAAATTTCGCAAAGGCCGTTGCTGTCTTAAGCGAGATCAAACCCGGTTGGAGTTTCATCGTCTACGACGCGCTACGCCCGCGCAGCATGCAACGTCGGCTTTTCGAGAAGGTGCGCGGGACTCCTCAGCAAATATACGTCATGGATCCGGATCTCGGATCGGTCCACAATTTCGGGTGGGCCGTCGACCTTTCCTGCCTCGACGAAAACTCAAAACTTGTCGACATGGGAACTGGATTTGATGCTTTCGTGGAACT
>JBDSDI010000220.1:0-18278 GCA_039920645.1 Bdellovibrionota bacterium
CCTCGCAGCGTCGAGGCCGTTCGAATGCGTGACATGCTGGCCAAGAATCTTGGTGCCTCATCCGGTGAAAATCGCGTTCCCGCTTCCACTGAGGGAGCCAAGAGATAAAAATGAAACTCGTTTCCACCCTTACGCTTTCTCTAGCGTGTCTTCTGAATTTCACCTTGCCTTCGGCGCACGCCCAAGGCCTTGGTCTATTTTCGGAAGGTCCTTCGGGTGGGTCGTCATCAGGTTCCTCTCTCGCTTTACCACCCCTCTCATGGCAGAAACTTCGCTACGAAGAAAATGTGATCAGCGGGCTGAAACGAGATATCGCAATTGTTATTCCGCCGGATCAATTCGTCGTTAAATTCGAAGTCACTCTTAGAGAAGCCTCCGTTCCCAAGGCCGACGGAAAAAAAGGAAAAGTCCCCGCGAATTCCGCAGGTGAACCCAATATTTTAGGGGGCGATGATCTGATGTCGAAACTGGGCGTGGACAATCCCACGCTGTCGCCCGACGAAGTCAAAAGGAAGGACGATCTCTTCGAAAATATCGATTCCATTTCGTTGGAAGTGATTATCGACACCAAAGTGGAGAAGGCGCGCGAAGAAATTTTGAAGAAAATTCTCGATCGGGTCGTTCCCGTTACGAAAAATGCAAAGCCTAAGATCACCGTGAGTCGTCTCGATATCGTCCCCAACGTGCTTCCCCCGATACCCAAACCCAAGCCAACCTTAGGCGACATTGTTCGGGAATTTAAAGATCCTGCGGCCCAAATTATTTCCCTGGTTCTTTTTGCGCTCGGCGTCTTTGTTATTTCATTTTTTGTCATCGGGAAAGTCAATGTCCTCGGACAGGCGGCGATTGCGGCCTTTAAAGAACGGACGCTTTCCCTCCAGGAAGCGGCCAACGCGAGTAAAGTTGATGTCGGTTCAATTGAAGTCTCCGATTCGGCTCACGACGCCACTACGCACCGTGAGGACGCTCCGGAAGACGAAGCAGCCTCCGCACTTATTTCTTCCCAACATGATAAAGAACTCGCGGGCATCGCGAAATTCACGCAACTCGTGGCCAGTAATCCACAATCCGCCTCGATGTTCATTCGCCAGTGGATCAAAGTTCGTCCCGAAGGATCCGTCGACGCCTTGATTATTCTGACTCGCTCGATTCAACCCGAGCATCTTGTGAAACTCTTTGCTCTCATGAGTATTGACGAACGCAAAACCCTCAGCAAAATTCTCAACTCCCCCCTGTCCAAAGATGCTTTGGGACGCGCCGATCTTTTCCTCAACAACCAGATCATCATGGATCTCATTACGCCCAAGCCGCAACTCCAACCCGAGATGCAGGAACTTATTATGGGAGTCACAGAGGAAGAGGTTGCGGCTGTCGCGCAACTCAGTCCCGAAGGAGCCGGAGCTCTTATGAATCTTCTTCCGGCCGTACAAATGATTAAAATTGCCGAAGCGCTTCCCAACGATCTTTGCGAACAAATTTTTCCGATTTGCGCTACGCTTTCGAGCGCCGATGCTCTCATTAAAATCGCCGAAGTGAAAACGATTCTGCTCGAAATCCGCGGGCAAGGTGAAAAATCTGCGTCTCCTTTCATCGAGAGCGTTCCGGACCTCATGGCGAATGCCAACCTCGCTAAAGAACGCCTCCTTTACGGAGTTCTCGCGACCAGTCAGCAGTGGAGCACCATCGATAGGCTCGCCCATCGTCAGTTCCCTGCGGCACTCGTCGAAAAGTTACCCGTAGAGGTTTTGAAGGAAGTCTTTCTTCTTTTACCGAACGTGAAGCGCGCAGAACTTGTCGTTAGTCGCGACGATGACATGCGTCTCGTCCTTCTGGGGTCGGTCGGTGAGCCTGGGAAGAAACTGCGTGACATGCTGGACTTAGAAGTCAAAGAGCTTGAAGGGAATGCGGACGCTAAAGAAAAAATTCATTCCCACCGCGAAAAAATATGGATGGATTTTGTAAAGATCGTCCGCCAATCCCTCAAAACCGACCCGAACTTCGCGAAGGCTACCAAGACCGTCCTCGCTGATTGGCAAAGTTCTCTGCGCGAAGGGGGCGTGAAAAATGAAAATCCATCCGATAATCAAGCGGCTTAACGTTCTCAGTTACCTGCTGCTGCTCGGCTCCCCCTGTGTGTGGTCGAACGGAAAGCAACTCAACGTGCGGGTCGGAATGCTGAAGGGATCCTACTCGGGTCCGGTTAAGGCGTCGTTCATGACCATCCCCTCGGTCGACGTGGAAATGGAACTCTTTCAAAGCTCCAAGGTTTCAACGTTAGTAAAAGCCAACATTTCGATGAATATCAGCAAAGCAAAGATTTTTTACAGCGGAGTCGGAGCGGGCCAGCGATACTATTTCGGCGGCCCCGGGATGCTGGTCGATCGTATCGAAGGCGACTACACGCTCGAGGCGTACGCCCGCAATCGGTACTTTGCAGGTTGGGAAGTCGGCGTCGCCCAAGTTCTCGTCAAAGAGTACACCGCGACTTACAGTGTCGTCGGATCCGTCGTGGAATTCGGCGCCATGGGTGGCTACATCTACCAAGTTTCCAAAACCCTCGGACTTTCGGTAGGGGTTGGCGGCGGTTTCGGTATGGGTTTTACAACCGTGAGCGTCAACGGAATCAATATTCGGATGAACGCCGGGCTTAGCTATATTTTTTAAACCTACCCTACGAGGACCGGGGTCCATTTCGGGATAGAAGTGTGGTCAACTCTACCTAGCTCAACTGCGTGCGTTCAGATTTCTTCTTGGTGTGATAGCCAAGCCAGGCACTCAGGACGGCTAAAACTAAATAGATATACAGTGAGCTTTCCGAGAGCCCTATTGCTGCCAATGCAAGCACGTTTCTTTTGTCGATTGCAGCACCCGCGGCCAGTAAGAAGAACACTCCGGAGATGATCAGTAGGAATTTGTAGCGCATATCTCTATGGGAATGCATATCCTATGCCTAGACGCTCATTTTACTGAGAGTAAAGGCCGCAAGAAATCCCAAGACAGTAATCAATCCCGCGAAGGTATGGGTCGAGGCAAAGGCTTCGGGAATCATGGTGTCCGAGAGCATCGCGCCCGCTGCGGTGGCGGTGGTGGCGGCGATAATGCCGGCACTAAAATTCTGAAAGACCATATAGCCCAAGAATGCCGCAAGACTTGAAATGAGGGCAATACTGCCCCAGACTCCAAAAATATAGAGAGCGGAACGACCCGCTTTTTTCATCCCCGCGGCGCTCGAGAGACCCTCCGGAACATTCGACAAGAAAATCGCGGCCACGGCGACTTTGCTCACGTTCCCTCCTTCAAGAAGACTCAGACCAATAGAGAGCAGGGCGGCAAAAGCGATAAGTCTATTCATGCTCCGTAGAGTGAGAAAGTGGGTCCAGCGCGCATTGCCCCACAAGACACCCTTGCTTCGCGTCGAGTCCCTAGGAATCGGAGTGAGCCTGGTCGGATTTCTGCGTTCTATATCCCGCGGGAATAGTGGACCCATTTCCGTCTCTCAAGCTCGTGTAGTGAGGAGACATGATCTCAATGCCGGCTTCGTTGAACGAATCTTGAATGTTCTGATGCAGAACCGAATAAATGGTGGCCATTTTATTCGGAGAGCGCGTGGAGGCGTTGATTTCATAGGCAACAAAAAAGTCACTGAGCGCCGTCTGCAGCACGAAAGGAATCGGGGTTTTTTCGATCAATTCTGTTCGCCGCGCGGCCTCAAGCAGGGCAGCATGAACATTCTTCCAAGGAACATCGTAGCCAATGGTGACGCTGGTATTTAAAATCATTCCGGTCGTATTCGAAGTGGCGCTGTAATTGATAATATGGCTGCTGAGCACCATGGAGTTCGGTATTGTGATCTCGACTTCTTTGATGGTCTTGACTCGGGTGATGAGCAAGTTCTTTTCGATCACATCTCCGACGGTATCCGAGATCCGCACGCGGTCGCCGAGTCGAAACGGCCTCATGTAAGTAATGACGATACCGGCCACCATATTCGATATGGCCGAAGACGATCCGATCGATAGCAACAGACCCGCGAAAACGGAGATGCCCTGGAAGGCGGGTGAGCTCGATCCGGGAATGTAGGGAAATGCCATAACCAGAGCAAAGGCCCAGATAGAGACTCTGACGAGTTTATAGGTGGGTTCGGCCCAGTCACGATAAAACCCGGGGATCTGCAGCGAGCCCCTTTCAATCTCGTTAAAGATGAAGCGAACAAAGCCCAAGACGTACTTCGTTACCACGCCGATAATCGCGATAAAAAAGAGGTTTGGAATAAACGCGACGGCGTGATGAGCGATCTGTTTAAGAGGTTCCACGACGTATCCGATAAGCTGTCCCGAAAGATTTTCCGTCGCCGGAAAAAAACTAAAGACGATGGGAAGAAATAAATAGATCAGCAGAACGGTGAGTAAAAATCGTGAGACCTGAGCGATCCAGGTGATCAGTGCGACGATGCGGTCTGAGGTCAAGAGTTCATAATTTCTGACAGAGATAGGACGAATTTTCGTGTCTTTGTAAGTCGCGATGGTTCTATAAGCGCGAGAGTAAATCTTCGAAATAAAGAACAGGAGTAGGGCAAAGACGATCACGGACAAGAGTGTATAGACCGTGGCAAGAAGGAGTGTGCGAGGTCTTCTGTCGTCACGCGACTGTTTTAGCGCGGACTTAATCTTGCCTACCGTGATTCCGGCGAGCAGGTCGCGAGTCATTCCCATGTCGGCAGCATCTGCGTCATGGACCGAGAGCAAGATGATATCGCGGGCGTCGATGTCGGTACTTGTTTTGTCCGTTACGGCAACGATGTCATTGAGGTCAAAGCTCGCGTCTAAACTGAGTTTTTCGACTTTCTGTTCAATCGCATGAACTCTTTCCTCGGGCGAGAATGCCCCGACTTTAGAGCGGAGGCAAATAATTGTGATTCGCGCGTAAACGGCGGGAATGCAGCTTTCCACTGTGTCCGCGGAGAGTTTTGCAGGCTCCTGGGACCACGCCAGAGAGCCAAGTAGCGACAAAAAGAGAATCGACAAGAATTTCATGTGCCTTCAGTCTTAAGCGCGTTTTGTAAGTCTTGAAAGTCGGGGACCGGAAATCCTGTCCACTCTTAATATGATGACCTTAGGTATTAAGTAATCGCAATGTCTTGAATCGCTGCCTTGAGATCGTGTATGTACTTATCGTTCGCTTAAAAGGAGATATCTATGATCTGGGCTTTACTTGTCGGTCTCGTGGTCGGCGCCATCGCAAAATTCATCATGCCAGGAAAAGATCCCGGTGGAATCATCGTTACGATGCTCCTCGGTATCGGCGGCGCTATGCTCGCTCACTTTATTGGAACCAGTACGGGCAGCTATCGCAGCGAAGAACCCGTTGGCTTGCTCGGTGCGGTCCTCGGATCGATCGTTATTCTGATCATCTACCGCATCATCGTTCGCAAACGCGTTTAAGCATCTCTCGAGAGGCGGCGTTCACCGTCGGCGTCCCCTTGTGAAACCCGCCTTTCAACGAGACACTAGTTCTCATGAGAATCCATGAGGGCGCTCTCTATTTTTTGATAATGGCTGCACTTTTAAGCGGCCAAGCCCAAGCGGGTGAGAAGAGAATCCTCTTTCTTGGGGACTCGCAAAGTTACGGGATGTTTGGCGAAGAGCTTGACCGGTTGATGAGGCACCAAGGCCTCGATGTCGAAAGTTACGCTCGGGGAGGCGCCACGCCCGACTGGTACACCCTCGGTAAGAAGCAGCCCGAGCCATGGGGAGCGGTCGACCGAGGCCGGTCAGGGTCGGTAGAGTCAACGCCGCAGAAGAAAACTCCGCGCTTGGAAGACTTGCTGAAGGCGAATCCACCCGATCATCTGATCGTAGAACTTTCGGATAACCTTGCCCGATCGGGTTGGACTCTTAAAAAAATAGAAAAAGTCACTGAAGAGTTTCTTAAAGAGTTTCGCAAATACTCACCTCAAGCGAAATGCACATGGGTTGGGAGTTTCAATGCCGCTAAGAAGCCCGCACTGCTTGGGCCGGTACTGGACATTATTTCTGATCTTGCTACGAAGTACAATTGTCGCTTCATCGACAGTCGGCCGCTCGTAACTTATCCCGCCCAAGGGGGGGACCAGTTCCACTTGGACACTGTTGGAGAAGCGGGTCGCAAAGAAGCGCGTTCATGGGCTTTTAAGATCAGAGAATTGGTTTTCCCTGTTCAAGCCGAACGCGGGAAAGGCTCCACGACGATATGTCGAGAGTGTAAAGGACACTGAAAGATCTCGTCTTTAACTATCCAAGACCCAGTCACCCAGGTCAGTCTTGTTCTTGTGTTCGTGGTGGCGGTGCAGGACTTCGGCCGGATCCCTAGAGCCTCGAAACATCGATACGAAATTCTTTCGGTAAATGATGATCATAAGGACTTCGAGCGTGAAGGCGATCCACGCCAAGGTAGAGCCCTGAGGACTTAGGAAGGAATGGAAGGTCACGATGCCGAGGCAGACGGGTACCAAGATCACCACGCCCAATTGTCCGGCGAAGTTGAACAGGAGTAGCACTCCAGCGATAAGTTCTGCGGCATTGAGAAGCGTGTAAAATCCTCCGGCCTTCATCGCGTCGATAAAGGCGATGCCTTCGGTCGAATAACGAGCCGTGTCGGGCAAAAGATTCAAAAAACCGTTCAATCCCGCCACGGTGAAGATCGCACCAAGAATCAAGCGCGGGACTAGAATTTGCCAATGGGTCTTTTTAAGAGTTTCACGATGCTCCTTAATTTCGGATCTTGTCATGAGTCCTCCAGTTTTTTTTCAGTCTAGATCCTCCCGATGAACTTGGAGGCATGCTTCCATGAAGATATCTTCTTGGGATGGGGTATAATCGGGCCACCGTTATGGGATCACTCGAACAAGCCCTCGTCTTTATCGCTTCGGCCATTATCCTTGTCCCGATTTTTCAGAAGCTTCGCTTCGGTTCCGTGCTGGGGTATCTCATCGCGGGCGTCGTGGTCGGTCCTTACGGCCTCGGTTTGATTCCGGACTCGGAGAGCATCATGCACTTCGCAGAACTGGGAGTCGTGTTCCTGCTCTTCGTCATCGGTCTCGAGATTCAACCTTCGAAACTTTGGTCGATGCGGCACCATTTGTTGGGCCTGGGCGGACTTCAGATCGTTCTTTCGACGACCGTCTTCGCGGCTCTCGGTCTTTACTTCGGCCTCGATACTACGGCAGCGCTCATGATTGGCTTTGCGCTCTCGCTGTCATCGACGGCCTACGCACTGCAAACTCTCGTGGAGCGCAACGAATTCGGTACCGAATTTGGTCGCGCGAGTTTCTCCGTTCTTTTGATGCAGGATTTGGTCGCTATTCCTGCGCTCGCATTCATCCCTCTCTTCTCGCGGACGGAATCTCACGCGCACGGATTTGATCTGAAGCACGCCGCGGTCTCGGCGGGACTGATCGTCGCACTTCTGGTTGCGAGTCGTTTCTTGATTCGTCCGATCTTCCGAATCATCGCGGCGACGCGCACGCGCGAGATTTTTACCGCGACGACGCTCTTCATCGTGCTCGGCGTGGCCGTGCTGATGCAAAAAATCGGTCTTTCCGCTGCGCTGGGAACCTTCGTTGCGGGAGTCTTGCTCGCGGATTCCGAATACCGTCACGAAATCGAAACGAACCTCGAACCTTTCAAGAGTCTTCTGATGGGCCTTTTCTTTATCTCGGTCGGTATGGGAGTCAGTCTCGACATGATTGCGTGGCGTCCGGGAACGGTCGTCGGACTGACGCTTCTTTACCTGGTCGCTAAGTTCTCCGTTCTCTATGTCTCGGGACGTATTTTTAAACTCAACCATGAGAAGTCCAAGCGCATGGCGCTTACGATCGCTCAGGGCGGGGAATTCGCTTTCGTCATCTTTGGGATTCTTCTGCAGACGCGCATCGCTCCTACGGAGTCGTTAGAAATCCTCACGGTCGTGATCACGCTGTCTATGGCGCTAAGTCCGCTCGTGAGTCTCGCCAACGAGTATCTGGAAGCTCGTGCATTCAAAGCCAAGCCCTACGCCGCTCCGGAATACGACACGATTTCCGACGAGGCGCCACGGGTCATCGTCGCGGGCTACGGACGCTTCGGCCAAGTCTTCGGCCGGATTCTGCGGGCTCAAGAAATCCCCTTTGTCGCGATCGATCATGACCCTCAGCATATCGAACTTGTCCGGCGTTTTGGCAGCAAGGTCTATTACGGAGACGCTTCACGCGTGGATCTGCTCGAATCGGCGGGCGCCGCACGCGCCGAATATTTCATTCTCGCCATCGACGATGTCGAGGTCTCCATCAAAACGGCCACGACCGTCAAAGAGCATTTTCCTAATTTGACCATCTTCGCGCGGGCCCGTAACCGCGGTCACGTTTTTGATCTGATGGACGCGGGCGTCGGACACATCAAACGCGAAACCTTCGATTCGAGCATCCTCTTTGTGAAGGACCTGCTCCAGACGATGGGCTTTGAAGCCGCGCGCGCGGCCGCGATCGTCGAACGCTTCCGCCGTCACGATGAAATCAGTATGATCGAGCAGCACAAAGTGCGAAACGATCAAAAGCAGTACATGAGTCTCGCGATGCAATCGACCGCGCAGCTCGCGCAGGTTCTTAGCGACGACAGCCTGAAGTCTTACGTCGGCTCTGAGGATGCTCCCCAGGCCGAAAATCCCCGGACATCCAACTAGGTCGCGTTCGTCGAACTAAGATCCATGAGATCTCCGTGGAGGGTGGGATTCTCGGGGAGACTCTTTTATTAGCATCTTCGACTTGGCGTCGAGGGCTTTGACCGCTGCAACGATGGCCTCACTCCAGTGATCCTGCTGGGACCTCCCGAGAAAGGTCTGATCGTAATGAATCCCGTCTGCACCCCGGCTCGGCTTGACGGGATAACGGGTCACGGTCCGACTGTCGAAAACACGGCATCTCGACGAGACTTCCTCGGAAATGAGATGGAAAAGACGATCCTCCATCTCGCTCGGCCATTTGGAAGTATCCGGAGGTGCAATCCAAAGACACTTTTTTGGGGCCGGTTTCGCGGAGAAGACTTGATCAAGAAGAGCGCGGATTTCGGCCCGAGCCCTTTTGGGATCTCTGGCGTCTTGCAGGTCCCAGAACATGTTGGTTCCCTGCTGAATAATGATGGTTTCGGGCTTCTCTTGGGCGAGAAGCTTCACAAGTTTCGGCGTGGCATGAGGCTGCTTCAGGGCGTCGCGGTAGGGAATCTCCTCGGACCTCGTTGCACTGAGATCGTCGTAGCCGCAAGAGGTTTCGTACGAGGATGTTTTCGAATTCCAGTCGCGTGGACGCGATCCGCAGCTCGCGACGATTCGAGTTTTAACTCCGAGCTCACGCGTCAGCAGCGGCTGCAGCGTCTTTGAAACGCGCCCCACGCTAAGTGAATCGCCGATCATGAGAATCCCACCTTCGCTCCACGCTTGGACGCAAAAAAGGACACTCGCGGCGACGGCAAAAACTCCGACTCGGGGGATCGTCATTTTCTTAGAATACTCTCGTTATTCAATTCACGAACGAAGAAGCGATCAATCTTCCTGCGATGGAAGAGATAGGCTTTAACGATCGCGCCGGGATGTGTGGAGTCGATGTCGATGCGGTCGGGCTTGCCAAGTTCCTGCCACAGGGTTTCTTGGGTGTCGGTAGGCACCGTCGTATCTTTCAGGCCCACAATCATAAGTACGGGTTTCTTCTCGGAGAGCGGAAGAAAATTCGAAACGTCGAGACGGATTTTATCGCGCAGAACCGCTTCGTAGTCTTCCGGCGTTTTAATGCCGTAGACCTTCATGCGTTCGTCACGTTGTTTTTTCAAACTCGGGAGATCGCTATACGCGAGGACGCGGGCAAGGGGTGATCCACCGACAATGAGGGTTGCGGCTTTGAGACGAGGCTCGGTCGCTAGCGCGCTAGCTGCGTAGAAAGCTCCGACGCTGGTACCCAGAATTCCCACATCGCCCGGAAGATATGCGAGCACATGTTGGATAGAGCGTGCGACGCGTGCGTAGCCATTATCGTGCGACGAGAAGTCCACCAGGATTTCATTGTCGTAGGACCAGCTTTTAATCAACGCGACATTGAAGCCCTGCTGGCAGAGACGACGTGCGTAAAAACGATCGAGAATATTTTCGCCGCCCGTCGGGGGGAGTATGATGATGCTATTGGCTGCACCTTTCGAGCGAACGTAGTGACTGAAGACCGTAACGGCATCACCGCCACGAATCGGGTCCGTATAAGCGATTGTTTTGGTCGTCATCTTGCAGCCTCGCGCGTGCGATCGTCCGAGAATATCCGATTTTAAATCGGAAGCTTGAGCCGCGTTTGTGAGAATGAAGAAGGCCGCAGCTAAAGTCTTCTTGGGGAACAGCATTGCCACGAAGATACATGTTTTGGTGAGTCGACTCCAGAATTTTAAAGCGGCTTTGACGGGAACGGGGGCTATGC
The DNA here is from genome assembly GCA_039920645.1 of Bdellovibrionota bacterium. Classification (GTDB taxonomy): domain Bacteria; phylum Bdellovibrionota; class UBA2428; order UBA2428; family UBA2428; genus CAMCVE01. The sequence goes on from JBDSDI010000220.1 coordinate 10,463, forward strand.
TAATTTTGCTCCACTTAGAAGGAGTTCTCCTATGACGTTGCGTCTTGGCGATAGTGCACCCGATTTCCAACAAGAATCCACCGAAGGTCGCATCGACTTTCACAAATGGGCGGGAAACAGTTGGGTCGTTCTCTTCTCTCACCCTCGCGATTTTACTCCCGTCTGCACGACAGAACTCGGAGAGGCGTCACGCCTTAAGCCCGAATTTGAAAAACGTAACGTCAAAATCATGGGCCTCAGCGTCGATCCTCTGGGCGAGCACGTCGAGTGGGCTAAGGACATCAAAGAGACCCAAGGCTGCGCGCTAAACTTTCCTCTCCTGGCCGACGGTGACCGCAAGGTCGCGAACCTTTTCGATATGATTCATCCGAACGCGAACGACACCTTCACCGTGCGATCTGTCTTCGTGATCGATCCTTCCAAGAAAGTGCGTTTGATTCTCACGTACCCTGCGAGCACGGGTCGCAACTTCCAAGAACTTCTGCGTGTGATCGATTCGCTTCAGCTCACTGACGGCTACAAAGTCGCGACCCCTGTGAACTGGAAAAATGGCGACGATGTCATCATCGTTCCGTCGCTGAAGGACGAAGAAGAGATCAAGCGTCTCTTCCCCAAGGGTTACAAGACCGTGAAGCCGTACCTGCGCATCACGCCTCAGCCGAATCGCTGATTATTTTTTCGGACGTTCCAGCGAGTCTTTCATCATGTCGAGTTGGACGTGCTGAATCTCGAGAAGCTTCTGCCACTGGTGGCTGATGAGTTGATCGATCTTGATATGAAGATGTCGAATCTCAAGTTCCGCCTTGAGGTTCGTTTTGTAGTCCGCTTCTGCGTGCTTGCGATCTTTGGATTCCTGTCGGTTCTGACTCATCATGATCACGGGTGCTTGGAGGGCAGCGACGCACGAAAGCACGAGGTTCAAGAGGATAAAGGGGTAGGGATCGAACGGTTTCTGGAACAGCGCCCATGAATTGAATGCGATCCAAAGAATCAGAAGACCCACGAAACTGATAATGAAGGTCCAGCTTCCGCCAACTTCGGCGAAGCGATCGGAGACGCGGTCTCCGAATTTTTTGAGCGCACTGTTGTCCTCGTCCGAAGGATCGGTCGAGATGATCTCTTGATTGCGGATCGCATCGATAACCTGTTTCTCGGCGCCCGTGAGTTCTTTCTTTTCTTGAAGGAGAGTGCTTTCGACGAAATCGGACCGGGCTTTGTGTAGACATTCTCCGCAAACGTTCTGATCCGGCGACCATTCTGGCGCATAGGCTTTGATAAACTCTTGGACTGCGGCGCGAACAGATCTCCCCGCAAAAATTTCCATCGGAAGTTTTTCTTTATGACAAACCGGGCATTCGATCTTGGCCTGCTTGGATGTGCTCATGCTTTGAGTTTAGAGGGTCGTGGGGCGAAGTCTATGGAGCGGCGGGTCTAATACAACTAAAGTGTTAGTTGACTACTACTAAGACTTTAGTCACAATGAATTTATGAAGACCGAAAAGCTGCTGACCGAGACTGAACTGGAGATGATGCGTGTGCTGTGGGCGAAGGGCGAGGGCACGGTCAACGACGTGCTCGAGGCGCTGCCGAGCGATCGTGATTTAGCCTACACGTCCGTCAGCACAATCCTTAGAATTCTGGAGAAAAAGAACTTCCTCAAGAGCCGTAAGGACGGACGATCGCACATTTATAAGCCTCGCGTTGATAAGTCGGACTACGAAGGACGAACGCTTCGTCACGTCGTTCAAAACGTCTTCGATGGCGAACGAATGAGTCTCGTTCGGCAGCTCCTTGGCGCGGGCGATATGAAGCCCGAAGAGCTTGCAGAACTTCGCAAGCTCTTCGACAAGGGCGAGAAGCCATCATGATTTTCTTCTCGCTACTTTATTTCAAACTAGCGGTAGCTTTGAGCATCGCGGCGAGCGCGGGGCTTCTCGCGTGGCTTATCGGCCGCAGATTTCCCCAGCTCTTCGGTTCACGCAATCTTCTGCGGCTGCAGTGGCTCTTGCTGGTGGGGGCGTGCGTTGGTGCGCTCGGTCTTTCCGCTCGTACGTCCACATTTCGTTTTGAAGCTCCATTGAAGCTTTGGTCGGCCGCGAGCTTTCATGCGTCCGACTGGCAACAGCGTGGCGCGGGAATTATCGTTCCGGTGCACGTTCCTGATCTCGGCTTTTCGGTAACGTTTTCTCTCTTGGTGGGGAGTGCTGTCTTGGCAGTGCTCTTCGCTTTATGGGCATGTCGCATCTCGCGCCTCTACGTGCTGGTTCGTTCTTCGATCATCTTACGTTCGGTCGGACGCGTGCGTGTTTTGATCGCTGACGATATCGCGTCGCCCGTTTCCTTCTGGCTACCGGCGCGGGCTTACGTCGCGCTTCCGTCGTGGATCCTCGAGCGGCCGGAGCTCATGAAGATTTCCATTCTCCATGAGCTTCAGCATCACCGCGCGAAGGACACGCTTTCGGCCCACGTCCTGGGTCTTATGAGGGTCTTGTTCTTCTGGAATCCGTTGCTCCGAACGTGGGAGCGCGTTTTTCAGGAGTTTCAGGAAATGCTTTGTGATCGAAACCTGATCGGCCGTCAGGGAATTTCGGAACAAAGCTACAGTCGCTGTCTACTTGAAGTGGCGGCGCACTCCTTCGAGCGTCCTCGATACCTGGCAGGTACCCCAGGTTTCGCGTGGTCCGTCTCGAGGGGGCATCTTAAAAGGAGATTGAAAGAGATGAACAACACTAACAACACCAATGGTATCAACAGAAAAATCCAACACTGGGCCGCGGCGGGACTTCTCATCGCCGGTGTGGGGTGCGTGGCTTTGGCGAGTGTCGTTTCAAACGCTCTCGTCCAAGATTCGCGCATCTCAATGGAGAAGGCGAAGAGCTTGGCAGCGGAGCTCGGCGAGCGCACGGAGTTTCCGATCGTAGTGAACGAGCGTGTTCTCGAGCAATTGAATCGCTACGTATCAACTCCCGACGGACGCGCGTTTTTTAACGGCGCGCGCGCGCGCATGGATGAGATGCGTCCGCTGCTCAACGCCGCAGTTCAGTCGTACGGCGCTCCGGTTGAACTGCTTGCGATTCCTTTCGTCGAATCGGGTTATAAAAATCTCGAAGCGAATGCGAATCCCGGGCAGGCCGCAGGAGTCTGGCAGTTTCTTCGCGCGACGGCGGTGGCGTATGGCTTGCGCGTCGATACGAATGTGGACGAGCGTTTAAATGTGGAGAAAGAAACGGATGCAGCACTTCGTTACATTGTCGGAGCGAAGTATCGCTTCAACGATTGGTTGCTCGCGATTCAAAGTTACAACGCCGGTTTCGATGTGGTGCAAAGAGGCATCGAGAAGACTGGATCCCGAAATGCATTCGATCTTATCGATGCCGGTTACGAAGGCGATGAAAACTATTTGCCAAAGGTTATGGCCGTCGTACTCATTCTGAATAGTCCTGAACTGACGCGTTGATTGGTCTGTAATAAAACAAACATGGAGCCTCTTCGGGCTCCGTGTTTCGCATGACGAATTACTGACGATATCTATGTGTCTGCTTTTACGTGAAGTTAAGATCGTGAAAGATTTTTGTGGTTGCGGGGCCTGGAAAATTTTTCTACCACGTAACGATGCAAAAACTTCTTTTCCTTGGGCTGCTTCTTTCTTCCGTTTCGTCTTATGCCGCTGACTTGATCTGCAGTGGTCAGACCACCGAAGGACAAGAAGTCGAAGCCAGCATTGCCCTTCGCGACGGCGAACCCGAAGGAAGTCTTACGCTCAAGATCAACGACGAAGCCAGTAGCGCTTCGCTGAAACGCGAAACCTTCGTCACGAAATCGACAACTTTCGATATCGCTATGACGTCATTCAAATATTGGATCGTAGAGCTCAACGATTCTCAAGGTCTGAAGCGTGGCGTGCTCGTAGCCCGCAATTCGAATTGCAGTTCGCGCGACGCGAAGTGCGAAGAGAACTCGGAACTCGCGCTCGATTGGAACGCGAGTTATCCTTACCGTCTTCGCTGCGTGATGCGTTAAGCGTCACTGACGGAGCGAAGCCATGTCGATCACGAAACGGTAGCGCACGTCACCTTTAATCATGCGTTCGTAAGCCTCGTTGATTTTTTGAATCGGAATGATTTCGACGTCCGAAACGATGTTGTGCTTCGCGCAGAAGTCGAGCATCTCCTGGGTCTCTTTGATGCCGCCGATGAGCGAGCCGCCGAGTTTGCGACGCTTCATAATGAGCGAGAATGCAGAAACGGGAGCGGGTTGGTCGGGCACGCCGAGCAGAATCATCGTTCCGTCGCGCTTGAGCGTGTTGAGGTAAGCATTGTAATCATGGGGAGCGGAGACCGCATCGATGAGAAAGTCGAAAGTACCTGCGGCGTTCTCGAGCGCCTTGTCTTCGTTCGTCGCAAGGAAATGCTGGGCTCCGAGACGTTTGGAGTCGGCTTCTTTTTTGCGTGAAGTCGAGAGTACGGTAACTTCGGCGCCCATAGCTTTGGCGAGTTTGACGGCCATGTGACCGAGTCCGCCGAGACCAACGACGCCGACTTTATGACCGCGTCCTACGCCCCAATGTTTCAGCGGAGAGTAGGTGGTGATACCGGCGCAGAGCAGGGGCGCCGCCGCTCCGAGATCCATCGAAGCGGGAACGCTCAAGACGTAATTCTCATCGACGACGATATGATCGGAGTATCCGCCTTGGGTCGGCGTCTTGCTGTCTTTTTCGACGCCATTGTAAGTCGCATTCATGCCTTTTTCGCAGTACTGCTCGAGACCTTCACTGCAGGAAGAACACGTGCGGCAGGAATCGATGAAGCATCCCACGCCGACGAGATCGCCCTTCTTGAATTTCTTGACGGATGAGCCGGTGCTCGCTACGCGTCCGACGATCTCGTGTCCAGGAACCATGGGAAAGGTGGAACCGCCCCATTCGTCGCGAGCCTGGTGGATATCGGAGTGACAAACTCCGCAGAAAAGAATGTCGATCGCAACGTCGTGCGGTTTGGGGTCGCGACGTTGGAAGCTGAAGGGAGCAAGAGGAGTTTTTGCATTTTGAGCGGCGTAGGAAAGTGTGGGCTTCATGACGAGGCATCTTGCTCGAAAAGCCTCAGAGCGTCGAGTGGTCTTCAGGTCGGTCACGATGCGCGATGTCAGTGGCCGTGCTGTGGGGTCTGGTCCGTCGCGTCCGAGATGCTAGACTGACCTCATGATCGACTCTTGGAATCCGGAGCAATACGAAAAATTCAAGAACGAACGCTCTCAGCCCTTTCTCGACCTGATAGCGCTCGTTGAAGCTCGGGAGCGAGCCTGTTTTATCGATCTGGGCTGCGGTACCGGGCAGCTGACGCGCCTCTTCCACGACAGCTTTAGGTTCGAGCGCGGTCGGGGCGTGGATAACTCCGCGAATATGATCGGGAAGGCGCAGACTCAGTCGACCTCGACGCTCGAATTCCAGATGGAAGATCTTACGACGTTCTTGGCTCCGAATTCTTACGATGTCATTCTCTCCAATGCCGCAATTCAGTGGTGCTCGGATCATCCGAAAATTTTTTCCAATATACGTCAGTCTTTAAAGTCTGGCGGGCAGATCGCCGTGCAGATGCCGATGAATCATGACTATCCGTCGCACGTCGTTGCGGCACGCGTCGCGCAAGGAGAGCGTTTTGCGAAATATCTCGATGCGACGGAAACGCAGAGCAAAACATCTTCGATGCTTAAGCCCGAGGACTATGCGACTCTGTTGTTCGCTCTGGGCTTTAAGCGGCAGAAAGTTTTTGTCAACGTCTACGCACATGTGCTCGAGTCCCGCGACGGCGTGATCGAATGGGTCAAGGGAACCATGCTTACGCACTACCAGACCCGCATGCCGCCCGCGGTCTTCCAGGAATTTTTGACCGAATATCGTAGGGAACTTTTCACGGAGCTCGCGGACACGCGCCCGTTCTTCTACCCCTTCAAGCGAATCCTGATCTGGGCCTCGCTTTCTTAAGCTAGATATCCATAGCGTGGCCGGTGTAGAACCATTCGGTACCGAGGGCAGAGATCGGACTCGGTAGAATCATGATGCCATCGGAGTCGGCGTAAATCTTCTCGCCGTCGGCGCGCGTGGCGAGAAGATCGCCGCGAAAAAAACTTTCGAAGTTTTTCCAAACTTTGGGGAAGCTATCGTTCGGAGATTCGCGCGTGTGAAGCGTCGTCATTTTTAAATGGCGACCTCGTTGCGAGCGCGGCGGCGGAGCGGCATCGATCATTCCGAAATGGGCGAGGGCGCCGCGGATAGCGGCGGAGGCGACACGGGCGGCCTCGGGATCAGTGTGGCTTCCGCATTCGATGAGAGCGTTAGGAATTCCGCAGCGATCGGCGAAAGTCTGCGTGCACGTCTGGAGAAGTTCGGGACGGGTTGCGTAGACTTCAGGCCATCCCCTCAAGATCCAGTGAGTTCCAAGCGCTTCACAAAGTTTCTCGGATTCCAATGTTGGAGAGTTGAGAAAAACAAAGGGTTCGCCTTTGGACTGCATGCTGTGAATATCGAGAAGCGCATCGGCTTTTTGGACGTAGGGGCAGATCTCAGTGGCGAGCCTGCGCTCGTAGCTGGTGGGGGCGGCGTGCGTATCAAAAACGCGGTTAAGGTTTTCTTCGATATAACGCGTGTTGCTTTCGAAGGCGCGGGGATTGCAGACCGGAAAAATGGTGAGGCGTCCGCGAACGAGTGGGCTCAGCGGGGATTGCAATTCGGTGATGAACTCACGAAGGGCGGTGGGACCGCAAATTTCGTTGCCGTGAATCGCTCCGAAAATAACGAGATGCTTTCCTTCTCGTCTGGAGTCGATTTCGAATCTTTCTACGCTTTCCTTGGACACTCTTACCTCAGCCATTTGGCGATATCGACGGAGTCCATATTATCATCGAATATGGCAACGTCTGCTTCAGCATAAATCTCCATGACGGAATTTTCCACCCTGGAGTTCGTTGATCTTAGCGCGCTGATTCTTTGTAAGGATGATGACTGTGTAAAGATTCTGACGCGAACCCTACTTAATCGTGAGGTTGACTTCGGAGAGGTTGCCTTCGATGAGCCGTTGCTGACGCAACTGCTCTTCGCTCGCTTTGCGCAGGGATGCCGTCTGATTGTTGATGATGTCCATCGGCTTGATGGCAGCAGCGCCGCTTTGGCTTGCCGCCGCGGCAGATCCGCCAGAAGTCATGGTCTTCGGAGCTTCGGGAGCCGCAGAAGGTGCTGCACTTGCAGGTGCGCGACCGCCGTCAGACGACGCGGTCGAGTCTGCCGGTTGAGGCGCAAGAGCGACAGCGGGGCCGTCGTCTTTTTTCACTTCGGTCTTAGCGTCTGATTTTCCATCGGATCCGGACGCAGCGGAAGAATCAGATTTTTTTGATTTCGATGAATCGCCGTCTTTGCTTTCGTCGTTGGCTTGAGGACTTACGCTTTCAATAATCTGAGCAGGAGCCACCACGGCAGGGGTGGGTTCGGAGGTTTTAGAAACTTCGCTGAACATACCGGCTTTGACCATCGTAGGTTTTGCCGTGGGACCTGCAGCGAGGTTCGTCACGGCTACGGCGCCGCGTTCGGTGAAGACTTGCGTCATGTTCTTTTTGGAGTCGTAGGCGACGTTAAAAATCGTGCCCCGCACGCCCGCGACGCCGTTCGGTGTTTTGACTTCGAAGATATCTCCGTCTTTGCCGGAATATTTTCTATTGACGCTTGAGCGGACCGTACCTTGTCGGAGGCTCAGTTCGGTTCCGGGCTTCGTAGCGCCCGCACGTTCAATCACGAGCGAGGTGTTGGAGCCGAGAACGATTTCGTTGC
>JBDSDI010000221.1:0-14327 GCA_039920645.1 Bdellovibrionota bacterium
TCACCCTTTCCCTCCTCGCTCTCCTGTTTCTCGTCTCGGGCTGCGCCTCGATGATGGCGCAGTTCTGCACCGAATCTGCGGCTTACGAAAACGGTTACAACCAGGCTAAAAACGGCGAGAACCGCAACGCTGCTCAGTACGGCGTCTGCGATGCTGCGGCTCAGGAAAAACTTCAAAGCTCCTATTCGAACGGCTACCGCGACGGAGCGAAGATCGCCGGCACAAACGCGCTCGCAGGTATCGCCACTGCGATCGCCGGCGGCGCGCCTCGCGAATGCAAAGAAGCTTACGGCAAAAAAGTCTGCGGTTACGGCTGCGTTTCCGAATATGGCCAGGTGAAGTGTGCCTCGCGCCCGAGTGACAACTGCGTCGCGGCCTACGGCCAGATCAAATGCGGACGCAACTGCAGCGAGAGCTACGGCAAGATCAGCTGCAACTAGTCAGCTTCGACCGCATTCGCTCAAGGTATAGCAATGCTATACCTCGCGTGACTCAACCGAGACTGAAACCCTGAATTTTTAGCTCAGGAACGATATCTTTCAGTGTCGTCTCGAGGAACGAGTACAGCTCCTTGCCCTCGCCCTTGTCATCCATCCAGACGCGCTTGGTTTCGTCGTAATTAAAATGCACGGCCACTCCGCGCGCGGCGATCGCCAGCCAAAGCTGTCTTACCGAAGGCTGCGTGCTGAGAATCGTTTTGCCCTTCTTCGCGAGCAAAGAGAGTGTGCCCATACCGGCCTCGACCTCGACCACATCGGGGTCGATCGATTCGAACGCGTTCTCGACGCGCGCGTAGGCTTCTTTCACGAGCAAGCGGTAGGTTTTTTCGTCCATCATGTCGCGCACGCTTAGATCAAGCCGTCGCGCTTAAGGAGCGCATCCGGATCAGGTTCGCGACCGCGGAATTTTTTATAGAGTTCCATCGGGTGTTCGGTGCCGCCCTTGGCGAGAATGTTGTCGCGGTAACTGCGAGCGACGTCTTGGTTGAAGAGGCCCTTTTCCTTGAAGTACGCGAAAGCGTCGGCATCAAGAACCTCGGCCCACTTGTAGCTGTAATAGCCGGACGAGTAACCGCCCGCGAAGATGTGAGCGAAGCTCGGGCTCGACGCGGTCCCGGGAATTTTCTCGAGCACGCGCGTCGGTGAGAGCACTTCTTCTTCGAACGCGAAGACATCTTTGATCTGACTCGGGTCGCGCGAATGCCAGGCCATGTCGAGGAAACCGAAGCTCACTTGGCGCAGAGACATGCAGGCGGTTTGGAATTTACGTGCGGCCTGAAGTTTTTCGATCAGAGCGACGGGCATCTTCTCGCCGGTTTGGTAGTGAACCGCGAAGAGATCGAGCACGTCTTTTTCCAGCAGCCAGTTCTCCATGAATTGTGACGGCAGCTCCACGAAATCCCAAAAGACGTTCGTGCCGGCAACCGATCGGTAGGTGCATTTTGAGAGCAAGCCATGGAGCGCGTGACCGAATTCGTGGAAGAGGGTCTGCACTTCGTTGAAGGTCAAGAGTGACGGTGCAGTCGCCGTGGGCTTCGTGAAATTACAAACGATGGAAACATGCGGACGGCGCACTTGACCTTGCATGAAGCCCTGCTCGCGCAGCGCAGTCATCCAGGCTCCACCCTTCTTGGTAGGGCGCGGGAAAAAGTCCGTGTAGAAAAGGCCGACGAAGTCCTTCGTCGTCTTGTCCGTCACGCGGTAGACCTTCACGTCGGGGTGATAGACCGGAATAGATTCGTCACGCGTGAACGTGAGATCGAAAAGTTTTTCGGCAACTTTGAAGGCACCCTCGGTCGCGTTCTCGAGTCTGAAGAAGGGGCGCACTTGTCCTTCGTCGAAAGAATATTTTTCTTCCTGAAGGCGCTCCGAGTAGTAGCCGAAATCCCACGGTTTAAGATCGTTGCCGTCGCCGAGACGTACTTTGAGTTCGCGGACGTCTTCGACGTCCTTCAAAGCGCGAGGCTTCGCGACGTCGAGGATGCGCGTGAGAAAACTGATGACGGTCTGTGGGGATCCGGCCATACGCTCCGCGAGCACGTAGTCCGCGTGAGTGGAGAAACCGAGCAGCTTCGCCCGGTCGTGGCGCAGCTGCGAGATACGCTGAAGGATCGTGACGTTGTCGGTTTCGCCACCGATCGACCGTCCCGCATAGGCGCGCCAAAGTTTCTCGCGTAGCGCACGATTTTTGGAGAATTTCATGAAAGGTGCGTAAATGGGCATGTCGAGCGAGAGCGCCCAACGTTCACTTAAGCCGCGCTCCTTGGCGATGCCCTCGAGCGCTTCGCGCACGGAAGGCGAAAGGCCTTCGAGTTCTGCCTCATTGGAGATCGGATGCACGAAAGAGTTCGTGGCTTTCAAAAGATTCTCGGAGAACTGGGGTCCAAGCGTCGAGAGTTCTTGGTCGAGGGTGCGCAGTGCCGCCTTCGATTTCTCGTCGAGGAGCGCGCCGTTGCGCACGAAACCCTTGTATTGTTTTTCGACGAGCTTCAGCTGCTCACCCGTAAGATTCCGGGAATCCTTCTTGTCGTGCAGCGCTTTCACGCGCGCAAAGAGCTTAGGATCCAGCGAAATGTCGTTCGAAAAGGCGGCAAGCTTCGGCGAAATGTCTTTCGCTAGAGCCTGGAACTCGAGGTCCGCTTCGGCACTGAAGAGATTGAAGTAGGTCTCGGCCGCGAGGTCCAGATCCTCGGACATCGTCTCCAGAGCGAGCGCCGTATTCTCGAAAGTCACCTCGCCTGCGGCATTCTGAAGGGCATCAAGTCGGGCGCGTGCCGTGACGATACCTTCTTCAATGGCAGGCATAAAATGTTCTGTTTTCAGCAGGTTAAAAGGGATGCAACCCTCGGGTCCTGAAAAGGGAGTCAGAAGAGGGTTGGTAATGTTCTCTTTCGAAGCCATGAGCTTCAACCTATCATGCCTTTATGTTGAAAGCCTTGGTCGTCTCGAATAGGAAGAAACACCGCATGGCGTTAGCAAGCTTCCCATCTCGCAGTGCTCCCGTAAGAGTCAGATTCTGGCACACACCTGCGTGGCAGAAGTGGCTAGGCCCTTGCGCGTCGCTGCTCTGTCTCGTGCACTGCTTCAGCCTTCCCTTCATCCTGCTTTTGGCTCCGGGGCTTCTGCAGATCGTGCCTTACAACTTCCTTCACGATTTCGAACTCGTATTCTGGATTCTCGCCGTCGAACTCGGTATCTTTACTCTCGCTAAGGCCGCGGTCCCCGTCGCATGGCAACGCGCTTTCGTCGTCCTTTCGATCTTAGCGCCGATCGGCACCTTCATGTACTCGCCGCTCGTCACGCATCTGACTTTCGTTGCGATGGCCGTCGTTCAGTTCACTCTCGTCTTTATTGTTCACGCCCGCGCTCATGGCGGCGAGAACGCGCCGGTCTGCTGCGAAGGCCATGAGCACTAAACCCTCGCCGCTGCCCGCGTCCTTCGGGCAAGTCTCGCTGGATATTCCGATTCAACGCGAGCGCGACCGTAACTTCCATCTCGGCGGACGCAGTTTTTACTTCTTCGATTTCGACGACAATGTCGTCCACCTCCACACCAAGATCGTCGTCTTCCACAAAATCACGGGCGAAGAGCGCGAGGTTTCGACGACCGACTATGCGCAGGTGCATTCGAAACTCGGCAAACCCGGCAGTGAATGGCAACACTTCGAAGCGCGCGAGCACGGTGAGACGAGCAGCTATCGCAACTTCCGCGAGATGTCGGAGGACGTGCTCAAAGGCCGCCCGCAACCGCTCGTGGCCGACATGCTCACCGCGCTGCAGAATCCCTTCGAAGACTGGCGCGGCCCTTCGTGGTCCTTCTTCGAGAAGGCCGTGAACAACAACCGTCCGATCTCGGTCATTACCGCCCGCGGACATCACCCCTACACCATCCGTCGGGGTATCGATCTGCTCGTGCTCTCGGGCGATCTCGCCGCACACCCGAACTACCTCTCGGTCTATCCCGTCTCCAATCCCGAAATACGTCGCTCCTTAGGCGACACCGAAATGAAACTCTCCACCGCCGATCTCAAAAAGATCGCGATCAAGGTCGCGGTCGCCGACGCCTTCGCCTGTTACGGCGAAAATCCGCACCACCGCTTCGGCATGTCCGACGACGATCCCTACAACGTCGCGCTCATCATCGAAGCCATGCGCGAGCTCAAAGAAAAATATCCCGAGAACGCGTTCTACGCGTTCAACACCTTCGGCGGAAAAATCGTACGCGAAGAAGTCCTGGTCGGCGGCGACGTTCGTCGTGACGTCGTCGAGAGCGAAGACGACAAGTCGCAAATGAGTCTGTTCTAGATCGTAGGAATCAAAGCCACTTAAATAATGAGTTAGTAGCGGTAATGCTCGGGTTTGAAGGGTCCCTCGGCGCCAACGCCAAGGTATTCCGACTGCTTAGACGTGAGCTTCGTGAGCTTCACGCCGAGCTTACCCAAATGCAAAGCCGCGACTTTTTCGTCGAGCTGTTTCGGAAGCACGTAGAGCTTGTTCTCGTATTTCTTCTGACCGCGTGACTGCCAGAGTTCGATTTGCGCCATCACTTGGTTGGTGAAAGACGCGCTCATCACGAAGCTCGGATGTCCGGAAGCACAACCGAGGTTAACGAGACGGCCTTCGGCGAGAACTGTGATGACCTTGCCGTTCGGCCATTTGAACTGATCGACCTGAGGCTTCACGTTGATCTTCGTGAGAGTCTTGTCGTTGTAGAGACTGCCGACTTCGATTTCGGAATCGAAGTGACCGATGTTACAAACGATCGCCTGATCTTTCATGCGGTCCATATGCGAGCGCGTGATGACGTCGATGTTGCCGGTCGTGGTAACGAAGATATCGCCGTAGGTGCAGGCTTCTTCCATCGTAACGACTTGGAAACCTTCCATCGCGGCTTGCAGCGCGCAGATGGGATCGATTTCGGTGACCACGACGCGAGCGCCGAGACCCTTCGCAGCTTGAACGCAACCCTTGCCCACGTCGCCGTAACCGGCGACGACGACGATTTTGCCGGCGAACATGACATCGGTCGCGCGCTTGACGGCGTCGACGAAGGATTCGCGGCACCCGTAAAGGTTATCGAACTTGCTCTTCGTGCAGGAATCGTTGACGTTGATCGCGGGAACTTTCAGGGTTCCTTTTTGGACGCGTTGAGCGAGGCGATGCACGCCCGTCGTGGTTTCTTCCGAGAGGCCGTAGATGTCTTTAAGAAGAGCGGGCTGGACGTCATGAACCATGTTCGTGAGGTCGCCACCGTCGTCGAGGATCATGTTGAGTCCACTGCCGTCAGACCAGCGCAGCGTCTGCTCGATGCACCAATCAAACTCCTGAGCGTTCATGCCCTTCCACGCAAAGACGGGAATACCTGCGGCCGCGATCGCAGCGGCGGCGTGGTCTTGAGTCGAGAAGATGTTGCACGAACTCCAACGCACTTCGGCGCCGAGATCGGTGAGGGTCTCGATGAGAACCGCAGTTTGGATGGTCATGTGGAGACAGCCGGCGATCTTCGCGCCTTTAAGTGGGAACTTGCCTTTGTACTCGGCACGCAGAGCCATTAGGCCGGGCATTTCGCTTTCGGCGATAACAATTTCTTTGCGGCCCCATTCGGCAAGCGAAAGATCTTTAACTTTGAAATCCGAAGAATTTTTAGGCTGATTCATGGGCGAAAACCTAACCGCTAAGGTCCTCGAGCGCAAGCGACTTTCAAAGCCGCTGCGATGGCCTTCGAGCAATGCCCGCTCGAGGTCTTTTCCACGAGCCTGTTGGGTGACGTCCGCTTACTTGCTAAGGACGCTCTGTTTATCGAGAGACTTCAGATGCAGCCAGAGGGACTCGGCCGCAACTTCCGCATTCACCCCGCGCTTTTGGTATTTTTTCATCCAACCCACGCTGGCTGCGCCGGTGAGCCCCATCATCTGGGAGTTAAACGGCGTAATTTTCGACCAGTCGAAGCCTGGCTCTTTGTAAGAAGCGTTGTGGCGAATCGCACCGTTGCGAATGATGTCCTCGATGCCCTTCTTCATTTTTTCGACGAAGGCTTTGGAATCTTTGTTGAAGGCGGCGTCGCCGCCGAGAGCTTTGTAGGTTTTCCAGGTTTTGGGCAAATCGAGTTTCGCTGCTTCCTTGACGTTACCGCCCTCACCCGAAATTCCATGGCAGAACATGCACGAGTTGCCGCCGGTCTGCTCGAAAATTCCTTGGCCCATCACTTGGCTGGGTTCCAGTTTAGCGAAAGCGGGAGAAACAAAGCCGACAACAACGAGAAGCAGGGTCAAACGACGAAACATGCTGTTCATAAGGTTCCTGTTTTAAACCCTGACGTAAAGTCCTTCAAGGCGTTTCAGAATCGATCTTCAAGAAGCGCTTGGGCGGCGAGTCCGAGCGGGCCCATTTGCGACAATGCTCGTACATCGCCAGTGACGCGGCTACCGAGACGTTCAGACTCTCGACCCAGCCCCATTGCCGAATACGGACGCGTTTGAGGCTCGGGTACTTCGCCGGATCGAAGCTCAGACCAAACTCCTCGTGACCGAGCACAAAAGCGGTTTTTTCGGGGATCTCCGTGCGGTCGAGAATTTCCTCGCCCTCCGGATCGAGGGCCCAAAAGCTGTAGCCCTCCAGAGCGAGAGCGGCGTGACAATCCTCGAAGCTCTTAAACGAGCGCGAATGCGTCTGTTTGAAGGCGCCCTTCGCAGGGTAAGGATCGAAGAACTCGATACCTACGAGGCAAATTTCGCGAGCTCCGAAGGCTTGGGCCGAGCGGAAGATCTTACCGATATTGAAACCCGGCTTCAGGCCGTCGAGGATCACTGCAAAAGAGTGCGGACCGACTTCCGCGTGCTCGCTCAGGATCTTTTCGATGCGAAACTTTTTTTCAGGGTTCTTGCGCTTCACGACGCTGAGCCTAGAGCGCGAAAGCGTCGCGATCAAACGGACGCAGGGTACAAAAGAAAAAGGCCCCCTCTCGAAAGAGGGAGCCTTGAGGGAAGAACTTCGAGGACTACGCTTAGTGGCTCATGCTCTTCTTGGTCTGGGTCTTTAACTTCAGGTCGCTGTCGGGGTCGTTGAGGACCGAGTGATTGGCGGACTGTCCAGCGTCGAGACGCGCTTTGACTTCGTCGACTTTAAGCTTGTTCTTGTGAGCCTTGTAGACGAAGTAACCGATCAGACCGACTACGATAACGGATGCGACCGCGATCGCGATCGTAGTGATCGCCTTTTCGCTCAGAGCGTGCGAGGAAGGAACAACGAGATCCCAGAGTTTCTGAACGGGATTCATCGAGAAGCCTTTGGCTTGCGCGAGAGGCTGAATGCGAGCAACGTTCTCTTCGACGCTCTGCTTGTCGTTCCAGGTAAATTCAAAGCCGTTGATCTTGAAGAGACCCTTGTCCATATCGATAGGCTGGATCTTGATTGGATCGGCACCGGCGACTTGGACGACGAAGACGGCTTTGTCGACCGTGACTCCGGGCATCTCTGCGGGATTCAGTGATTTGGCAACGAAGGCGGTATCTTTTTTGGTGAAGACGTCGCTTCCGAAAGCGTTAATGAAAACGTTGATGTCTTGTTTCTCAGCGGCCTGTGCGGCGGCACGGGTGTAGAGACCGGCAATGTCCTTCATTTGAGGACGGTAAAAACCTTCAGCAGCATTGGAAGCGGGAGCGATGAATGCGACCGATGCGTAAGCGACCATAGTGATTGTAGATGCGACTCTTGTGAAAATATTTTGCATTGCCATACCCCTTTTTAAAAGATTCTAACCCCTGTTACCCAGATAGGGAGCAAAGGGCATACCATTTAGCAATTTCAACATGTTAAGATTGGATTGTCTCGGCTTCGTCTAACAATTTTCGCGCAAGTGTCTAAAACTTAGACAGTTTCCTGAAGTATAAAGTCGGCAAATGCTCACGATCCCCGAAGGTCATTTTCGCGCCTATCTCTTCGACTGCGACGGTACGATCGCCGATTCGATGCCGTTGCACCATAAAGCCTGGCTGAAAGCTCTCGCCCCCTGGGGAGGACAATTTCCGCTTCCTCTTTTCTACGCGTGGGCAGGCCGTCCGACGAAAACCATCGTCGGACTCTTGAACCAAAAGTTTGGTCTCTCAATGCCTCCGGATGTGATCGACCGCGAGCGCGAGGACGCCTACCTCGCGTCCCTCCACCTCATCGAAGCGATCGAGGACGTCGTCGCTCATGTCCATTCGGGACACGGGCGCATCCCCATGGCCGTCGTCTCCGGTAGCCCGCGCGAGTCCGTTATCCGTACTCTCACCTCTCTCAAACTTCTGGACCGCTTCGATCTCATCGTCGGCGCCGAAGACTACACCCACGGCAAACCCAGCCCGGAACCCTTCCTCAAAGCGGCTGCCGCCCTAGGCATCGCCCCTCAGGATTGCCTCGTGTTTGAGGACGCCGACCTCGGCATAGAATCCGCCAAAGCCGCCGGCATGAGTTGGGTAAAACTCCCTCCCCCGATTTTTTAAAGTCTGTCGAGAGTGTTTCCTATTTCACAAGGGCTCCCGCTTCAGTTTTACGTCCGCTGCCGCGGCAATGTGGCGCGCAGCGAGGATAGGCCTCAGATGGCCGTGACGAGCGAGCACCACATTGATGCGGCGGTGGGCGTAAAAATAAGTGGGAAGAATGGTGCTCAGGGGCGGAATCGAAGCGCCGTCTATTCACGTGTCGGCGGTTCGATCCGGAACAAAATGGTGCTCAGGGGCGGAATCGAACCGCCGACACGTGGATCTTCAGTCCACTGCTCTACCAACTGAGCTACCTGAGCGCTAAGGGACTCGGTAGACTCTCAAAGAGCTAGCTAAGCCGCTCCGCCCCGTCAACCGGAGGCGAAAATTTTAGGTTGTCAGACGCGCCATCAGGCGTTCAATAGCGTTCGGAGCCTCGACCTCTTCCTTCATCGGCTTCGGTGCGACGAGAGGCTGCGTCTTCTGCGAGTAGGTCCAAAGGATCGTCGCGATCACGATCATAATGAAGCAAAGCACCTGGCCCATCGAGAAGGGTCCGAGTACGGTTCCAAGCGCGTTCGGATCCGAAGCGAATTGTGCATCGGGCTGGCGCACGAATTCTACGATGAAACGCATGACGCCATAGGCACCGATGAAGATCGCAGCGAGCATTCCGTTTCTAAGTTTTCTCTTTTCGAGCAAACGTTTGTTCGAAACGCAGAGAATAATGAGCAGCACGACGCCTTCGGTGAACGCTTGATAGAGCTGCGAAGGGTGACGAGGAAGTCCGCGGGGATCGGTCGGGAAAACCATCGCCCAAGGGACGTCGGTCACGCGTCCGTAGAGTTCTCCGTTGATGAAATTTCCAATGCGTCCCATGAAGAGGCCGATCGGCGAGCAGATCGCGAGCGTATCGAGGACAGCGAGAAGCTTTACTTTGTAGTTCTTCGAGTAGAGCCACGACGCGATCATCATGCCGAGCGCCGCGCCATGGAAGGACAGGCCTCCCGACCAGACCGCGAGGATTTCTCCCGGATGCGTCGAGTAGTGAGGCCAGTTGTAAACGAAGACATAGACGAGGCGCGCTCCTAGCAGCATGCCGATGACGACGTAGGTGATGTAGGTGTCGGCGAATTGCATCGAGACGCGCAGGTAACCGGCGCGGATGCGGGCTTTCAGGATATGGAATCCGAAGATGAAGCCGATGACGTACATCATCCCGTACCATCTTAAAGTGATCGGACCGATGCTGAAGATTTCAGGTGAGATCTTTGGATAAGCAATCACGGATCAAGGATAGAACTCGCGACGGTATCCTGCAAGGCCTTGGGTGCGCTCCTTACGAAACGACTGTTGAAAGGCGGCACGTAACCCGTGGGCACCTTGGCGAGCGTGACCCCGGCGCGCGAGCCGCCTTGCGAACGGAACAGCGCCTCATTAGCGAAGCGCAACAGATCGGCGGGATTATCGGCATGACTCGGGAACTCGGAGACGCCGGCCGAAACGGAGGCCTTGATCTCGATCGCCTGCTCCTGACGACCGAGCTTGAGACTCGATTCGCGCACCGACCGAACGACCTCTTCGACTTTTTTGAGAGCATCGACGAGAGCGGTGTGAGGCATCAGGATCGCGAAGCCGTCTTGGCCGTAGCGCGCGACGACGTCGGATTTACGAAAGTGACGATCGAGGTGACGGGTCACGTGGCGAAGGATCGCTTCGGATACGGTACTTCCGTATTGCTTCACGTAAGCGGGCATATGATCGATATCGATGCGCACCACCGTCAGCGGGTGACGCAGACGGCGTGCGATCAGGAAGTTTTCCTGGAGACGTTCCTGGAAGACTTTACGGGACTGCAGGCCCGTTACGGCGTCCTTCGCGGAGACATCAACCATCTTGGAATGCAAGCGGATATTTTCCACGGCGCTCGCTGCTTGCGTAATGAAAATATCGACGAGGTTGTTAAACTCACGACGCTGACAGACGGAATTTTCTTGAAGCGCAAAAGCTCCTTGAGGAATTCCTCTGACGTAGAAGGGATAGACGCGCCAGACGGCTTGCGCTGCCCAAACGCGGTCCTGATCGATTTCTTGGGAACGCGATTCGATAAGACACGAATCGCGCAGCAGGCGTTGAAGCTCGCCGTCCTTGGGAAGATTCGAGAAGACCGAACGTAGCTCTTCGGCCGCGATCGATTTTCCGGCTCCTTGCAGAGGGAGGAACATCTTGGGCTGAGTGCCCGCGAAAATTTCGGGACTCGAACGGCTACCGACCATCAGCGCACGTTGCGGAGCTTGATACTCAAGATAAACGACACGCGCTTTGCGCGAGAAGCCCGAAAGCGCACGGCAGCTACGGTTCAAAATTTCCCCGACGCTCGTCGATTCGGAAAGCTGTTTTTGGAAAGCGGCGATTTCGGTCAGATAGGATTCGTACATCTGCACAACGAACGCTTCGAGCGCGGTTCCGCCACCAGCCGATCGATCGGCGTTTGCACTCGGACCATTGGCACTGCGGCGTCCGGTCGGAGGCGGCGGCAAGACGATATCGCGGGATCCGGTGGCCGTAGTTTCTTCACTTTTCTCGATCTCGGTATCGAGGATTTTCATGAGGGCGCTGTCGACATGGCCGGTCTTGGCGTCGCTCACGCGCCCGCGGCGTTTAGCTTTCAAGGCCGCCTTAAGAGAAATGGATTCCATGAACGTCGCTTTCGGTGCGGACGCTGCGGCGGCCGTGCGTGCCCGACGCTTGACCCATGCCCCCAGGGACTGAGTGCCCCTCAGGATGGAATAAAGAATAGCCGCCGCGCAGAAAGAAGCGAAGGCGACGACGCCTAGGATCAACGGAATGGATTGCAGGCTCATTGCAATGAGTCTACCCGATTTTACTTAAGCGGAGAAAATTGAAGTTTGACGCTGAGGGACCCACGGCTCGACTCGAGAACGAAGTTGCGCTCGCTTGCGTCTTTCTTAGTAAAATCAAGGATAAAGACGCGATAGTACGGATGGGCGTACGGATAAAGCGTTTGAATCAGGAACGACGACGTCAACTCTTCGACGTTTAAAGCGTAGTCGCCGTCCAAGCGAAAATGCACTTCGTCACTGGAAAAAGGAATCCGATTCTGAGACGAAACCGCAAGGATCACTTGCTGCAGATTCGGATCGTATTTGAATTCGAAACCGGGACTTACAGTCGACTGAAGATTGTAGAGCTCACGGGTTCCGGGCATGACTTTCATCGAAAGACGCTGCTCACCCCGCACGAAGAGACGTTCTTCGCGCAGCTGCTTCTCGACGAGCGAGCGGTATTTCGCATTTTCGCTGCGGTATGAACCGATGTAAGCGCAGGATGCGAAAGACAGGATCACAAGAAGACCAAAAAAGCGTGGTAACTGCCTCATGTGTCCTTCAGTACATCACGGATTCGGTAAAGGGCCAAGACGGGCAGCTTCAACTCGGCGCTGAGTTTTTCCACGCCGCCCATTTCGCGGTCCAAGATGCAGGCGATGCCTTTAAGGGGATAGCCTTCCTCGACAAGGTGCTTGGCCGCCGACAACGACGATCCGCCCGTACTAATGACGTCTTCGAGAAGCCAAAGACTCTTCAGCTCGCTTCTCAGATGTTTGCGGCCCTCGACGCGACCTCCCTGGGTCGCGCCGTGGCCTTTTGCCTCCTTACGAATCAGGAAGGCTTCGAGAAGCACACCCTTGAGATGCGCCTCAAGAATCGCGGCCGATGCGAGAGGATCGCCGCCGAGACTGACGCCCGCAACGCAGTCCGGTTTCGGCGTCTGCTTCTTCAAGAGTTTCCAGAATTCCTCGCCGATCAGAGCGAGCGAGGGTCCTTGCAGGCTGATCTGCTTGGTATCGACGTAATACGTCGAGCGCTGACCGCTCGCGAGCACGATATCGACACCCGTCTTGAGCGCGTCTTGTCTGAGATAATCGAGAAGAGTTTTCATAGGAACCACTCCGCAATCGCGCGGTAAACGTCGCGCTTGGAAATATCGTTGATGATTTCGTGTTTGTTGCCGGGAAATTTATAGAGCGCCTTATGGGTCCCAAGGCTCTTGTAATAACTTTCGATCGTCGCGGGATCCACGATCGGATCCTCTTCCCCGACGGCGAGCGCCAAGGGAATCTCGATGTCGGCCGGATGAGCAAGAATATTTCTGGCGTCGTCTTCCATTGAGAGAAAAAGCTCGGGGCTCGCGAAGCCGTGCACGAGCTTGTCTTCGCGGTACTCGGCGAGATTGGCGGCCTCATACGAGAGACCATCGACCTTGATGCCGCTTGCCATCTCGAAATAGGGCGCGATCTTTTCGAGTTTTTGCGCGAGGGATTCTTTCCACTCTGGGACCGGCAGCAGCAACCGAAGCGGCGGAGCGGATACGAAAACCGCCTGGGCAAAATCGCCTTGGAAACCCTCAGACTTCGCTTTCAAAACCCAGCTCAGAGCGAGCAACCCGCCGAGACTGTGGCCCATCACGAACCACGGCTTGGACTTGGCGCCCGCCTGACTACGCGGTCCGGAGAATCTCCAGAAATCGAGCGCGGCCGTCATCGCGGAACGCATCTTCTTGTAGGAAATGAGTTGCGTAGAAACTCCGCTTTGGCGGTTGAGGCCGTGACCCGGATGCTCGGGCGCGAGCACGTCGAAACCGAGCACAGTCAAAAAACTAGCAAGTTCCGAGTAACGAGCGCCGTGCTCTCCGATGCCATGAATGATCCAGATGTAGCCACGAGGAGGTACGGGCGTGCCATATTTATTAGACCACCAGTGCAGCGCAAGCTCTACGGATTTTCCGGAAGGATCGGTCCAGGGAAAGTGAAGAAGTTCTTTCACGTCTTCAGGTATAGAGCGCTCGCGCCCAACTTGCCAGATGCGCCCCCGCCTTTTGATGCTCGGGCCGCCTTGATAGAAGCGAGGACACACCCTAGACTTAAGATCGAGATGTTTGGAATTAGGTCATTTCGTCCCCGAAAGATCCTGGCACTGTCCTTGGCACTTCTGCCGGGTCTAGCCGCGGCCGCTTCGCAGGGCGGCGGCGGGGAGCTCAACGCGGCCTATAGCCTGGAGTTTATGCCCTTCATCGGTAAGAACCTCCCCTACGATCTCTGGGGAGCAAACGACGGTCTCTTGAGCGTCTTTGGCCTTCGCAGCTCGTATCGCCTTCCGAATCCGACCGGGTCTCTCGAGGTTTCGGTCTTTATTCACCATAAAATGCCCGACAAGGCTTACACGGCCGAAGTCGCCTATCGTCACGAAGTCTATTCGAGCTTCCTCAACGGCTACTTCGATATCGGCGTGCATTTTTCTTATTTCGATTTAAAACCCGACTACAAAGCAGATGGAAGCACCTGCGTTCTACCCGGTTGCGTGACCGACTCGGGATCTCACTCGGGCCTCAGCTACGGCGGCGGCGTCATGCTTCCGGTCGGCGTCTATCCGATCAAGCTCGGCGTGCGCTTCTATCAGAATCCCCAAAGTTGGCTTCTGCTCGAAGCGGGTTACGGACTTCGTTTCTAATTTTTAGAATATCTGGAGAAGATCGCTCAGAAGCTACGTTCCTCAATAGTCGATCGAACCGTAGTGAATCCTGAGTCCAAAAACCGTAAAGAACAGCGCTATCCACACGAGGATCATACGATCCGAAATGAGAGCGCGGGTCATATTGAAGTCAGGCCGCGCCGAGTTCGTGGCCGGAAGACGGGAGGGGATCCAGCGCCTCACGCGCTGAGCGTAGCGAACGTATTGACTGCCGAAGCGCTCGATCAGTTGACGTTCATAGGCAATGGACACGAATGACATGTGCAAGACGCAAAGGAACGCGATGGTCACTGTGTACCACCATGGGAAACGCAGCA
>JBDSDI010000222.1:0-14017 GCA_039920645.1 Bdellovibrionota bacterium
CTGAATGGGTACTTCGAGATCCATGCGATCGCTGCGCGAGCTAGGTACGGCCTTGAAACCGAGAAGCCTCGCCTGCAAAAATCCTTGGGACTGGATCAAGGACAGCAGCAGCGGCATCTGTCCGCGCAAGGCACGCTCGTCGAAGTAGACGTGATGGAACGGAGTGCTCATGCGAGCCTTCCAATCGGATTCGATTTCAGTGAGAATTTCCACCTCGCGCGGAGAAAGCCCGTCCCAAAGAATTTTACCGAGGAAAGACCGCCTTCCTTCGTTAACTGCGAAAACGATGCGCCTCTCGGATCCCTTGTCTTCGGAACGCACTTCGATCTTGATATCTTTGAATCCCTCGGCCAGGTACATTGCGCGAATCTGCGCCTGAGCCTCGGAGAGATTGAGCGGAAGACCGAGACGCATCGGTCGATCGAGGACTTTCGCACGCAGTGCGCGTTCCCAGAACGCGACGTTGCCCGAGAATTGGACGAGGTAGCGTGGACCTCGGTCCAGGTGAATGAGAAGTTTGCGTTTGCCGTTGGGGCCGTCGACGACGCTCGCCTGCAAACGGAAATCGAAAAAGCCTTCGCCTCGCATGAGCTGGCCCCATTCGCTCAGCGTCGCGTTGATGAGAACCCAATCCGTGGGGAATGCGATGCCATAGACGATGGGCTGGCCGGCGTCGGCGGAGCGTAACCGCTTAAACTGCGTGATGAGATAGTCTTCAGGCCTGTCGAGGAGATCCGCGGGGACGTCAAGCTTCTTGAGGTAGGGTGCAACGTATTCCGTCTGCTCCATGATATCGCGCATTTTGGTGAGATCGGCTCCGCGGAATCCTTGGAATTCGACTTCGTCTACAGTGTCCTGTTTACCGAGACGAGCCGAGACGAGAAGTTTTTTCTGGGAGTCCATTTCTCCCGCTTCTAGGGCGATGACGATCTGGACGTCTTTGAAACCTCGGTCTCTGAGGCGCTGAATAACTCGCTCCCGGACCTCAGCGACTTGATCGAGCGAGATGCGATCTCCAGGACTGAGCGCCGTTACTTCCGAAACGTCGCGTGTTACGAGACTTTCCATCGCGTAAGAGAGCGTGTCGCCGGGGGCCTTGAAGCTCACACCCTCGAGGACATCGTAGAGTCGCGTCTCGAGAACGACTCGACCTTTTTCGGAATCAAAACGAACTTCAAGCGATTGGAAACGACCCGTATTCGAGAGTCGCTTGAGACCTTCTTCGAGTTTGGATTCCGAAATCTCTTGTCCGACTTTTACGCCCAATAGATCCGAGACACGTTCTTCGGAGAGTTCACCGCCGTCGGAGAGAACGAGTTCACGTACGATCTCGGCACGCGCCGGAACGACGAGCGTCAGTGCGGCGAGAACCGAGAGCCGCATACGAAGATGGCGGAGTTCGAAAATCATTCCATCCTCACTCGATCTCAAATCTGAAACGTAAGTCCACACCAAGTGACGTTTCTTCAGGAGTCGGACTTTCCCAAACGCCCGAGAGGTTCACGTTGTTCAGGAGTCGATAGTCAACTTGAACGTCTTTCTCCGGATTGTTGATATCGAGACTGCGAGCGAAACGTGCGGTCACGCGTTCGGAGAGACGACGCATGACGCTGACTTTAGGGATGTTATCCGATTTTCCATTCGTTGTGCTCGTAGATGCTTTGAGCCGAACGTCGAAACCGGTCGACTTACTGAGACTGTTGCCGATGGCACGCCCGAAAATTGCCTGAAAGGCTTCGGCCTGGGCGGCATTGGCCAAGTCGGTGCTGCCGGCTTCGTCATCCTGACGGATCACACCAAAGGCCAGCAGACTCACGATATCCTGGTTGGAAAGCGCAGGATCGGACGTGAATTCGATGTTGAGGTTATCGGCGGGACCACGAGCGTTAAGCTCGATCTTATAGTCGATGTTGTTATTGCGAACCGTCGTATTGGCGCGAACGTTAACGATCGGAAGGTTTTCTTTCGCACCGTAGAATTGAATGCGGCTCTGAAGAATCGAGAATTCAGATTGGTTGGCGTAGATAATCCCGTTCGTCATGAGCATCTCGCCGCGCATCTCGGGCGCGATATTATTGCCCAAGATTTTTAATCGTCCGCGAACTTCAGAGGCGACCACAGAGTTTCTCACTTTTGTCCCCGACCCGAGTTCGACATCGAGATCGAAACCGATCGCCGGATCCGGAGACGCTTCCTCGATTTCTTCGGTAGTCTCTCCGAATTCCTTCCCATACATCGCTTCGGTGACAATCACTCGACCCGACATCAGGTAAGGCAATTTTTCGCCGCGCAGATGAACTTCGCCATTGAGCATCGTCGGAACGTCGTCCAGAAGGACGAGCTGAGCGCCATCGAGCACGAGAGAGATGTCGGTCGCGGGTTTATCTAAATCCACGCGGTACACGCCCGATATTCGGACGTTCCCCGATCCGGCGCGGACGCTTCCTCGTCTGAGTGTGAGGAGACTGCGTTGCATGTCCAGATCGAGATCGAGGCCATCGAGCGATCCCGCGACTCCTGGAACTTTGAGAATGCCTTCGCTCACTTTGCCTTGGAGCGAAAGCGTCGAGAAATGGGGAGAAAGCGGAATTTTACCCGTAAGCTTCGCTCGTCCTCCGCGAATGTCGATCGCGGGCAAGAAGAGCCTAACAAGTCCCAGCGGAAGATCGGTTTCCACCGAAACTTGAGTATCGCCGGGTGAAGAGCTCATGCTGAGCGACGCTGGACCTTTCCAGAGGATGTCGTCGGCGACAACACCATTGGCGTTCCAAACCAGGCGCTGAGTGCCGGGCACATCGAGCACAAGCTCCTTGGATGATTCGGAAGAGTGAGGAGCGAAGATCTTAAGATCTTGGGTTTCGAAGTAACCTTCCTTAGGGCGCCAGAGGAAAGAAAGAGTTCCTTTCCCGTCGACGGGCATCGGTTGCTTCCAGTCTCCGAGATAAGCAAGCCCTGCGTAAATTCCGGCGTCCTTGCATTTGGCTTCGATGCGGTCAATCAGCAACTCGTTTTTGCGATAGAGACCACGGTAGTGAACATCCATCAGATCAGTGAACTTCAGATCGAGATCGATTTTATCCGTGGTGCCGACGATCTTCACGCTGCCGACTCCGAGACTTTGGCCCGCGACGCTAGCGCCTTGCACGTTGCCTTTGACTTCCCAGCCCTCGCTCGGTCTCCAGAATCCTTCGATTTCAACGAGACCTTTCTCGAAGATTGCAAGTTTCGGTTCAATCTCGATGTTACGAAGCGGGATCGGCTCCGAATCGAAGGTCAGCTCACTGCCTCCCTTGGGACTAAGAATTCCCTTCAACGAAAGCCGCGCACCGTCTTTGCGAGCTACCAGGCGCTGGACCTTCAGATCCTTGTTCTCGTACAAAGCCTGAAGTTCGGCTTCGGCGAATGGAATATTGAAAGCTTTGAAGTTGCGCGCACGGAAGTTCATGTCACCGCGCAGACCGTTGTTGGGATTTCGCGTCGTATCGACGAATCCACTCATCGTACCGCGTCCACTTAGGAAACCGCGGAAGGATTCAGATTTCCGCGTCTCGTCGGAATAAGCTGCGAACTCGAAACGATTGGCCTGAACGACCAAGTTGAGGAAGGATCCGCGATCTTCATTAGGCGAAATCGAGCCCTGTACGAGAGCCGTACCTCCGCCCGAACGAAGCTGGTAGGGGCCTAGGAAGAGAACGCGGTCCTCGAAACGTATCGGGCCTGAGATCGATCCGAAATCCTGTCCTTCGAATTGAAAGTTCGGCGAGCGCAAGGTCGCTTCGATATGGGTGCGTTTGTTGCGTTCCAAGCTGTGGTCATAGATGACTTGGCCTTCGAGATCGCTCGCGCCGCCGAAGTGCAGCCCCACCAGGTCTCCAAGGATTTCGTCGAGCCGTGCTTGCGAAGTTTTGACTTTGAGACGAAGTCTCGTGGGAACATACTCCATCGTTCCTTCGGCCGAAATTTCGTGTTTGTCTTGCCAGATCATTTTCAGTTTTTCAAAAACCATATATTTTTCGTGAGCTTGAATGATACCTGAAAGTTTTCCCGGCTTGAGTTGAACGATCGGTTCAGATTTAGGAGTAATGTAAGGATCGCTCATCACCGGACCCGCGCTCACTTTGAACTCGGGTTCAATTTTAAGGCGTAAAGGATTGAGGGAGCCCTCGACCTTCAGAGGTCCGGTAAAGGCGACGCCGACCTGACATTCTTTCTCGGAAGCTGCGATCAAAACTCCGCACAACGAGGCCTCATCGAATTGCAGGACGGACTTCACGTTATCTCCTTCGAGATTCAGCTCGCTCAGGACGAGACGGTTTCTCCATGCGCGATCGACGCCCTTCACCACCGGAAGTTGAACTTCGAATTTTGGAAGGCTCCACTGAAGCTTTCCGTCTTTGAAAGAGAAATTCACTTTCGAAACGACTTCGTTAAGATAGAAATCTTCGAAGATTAGCCCTTTGGATTCCACGTCTGCCTTAACGTCCGCCAAACGCGTATCGACGATTTTCGCCGTCGCGCTGAGCTGGAGAGATCCGGCATTATGGCCCTGGAACTGCTGCTTCTTAAACCAAGGACTGCCCTTGAGCCATGCTTCCACGCGCGGTAAATCCGTCTTCACGTCCGCAACGACCTCGCCCGGCCATGCGCCTCTGAGGCGAAGGATGGTTTCCTTTTCGTGGGGAAGAGAAAGGGAAGCGGCGCCGATATAGAGCTGGTAACCGGATTCGCGTGTTTTCAACAACGAAAGAGCTCCACGAAATTTTTCGAGACCTTCGATACCCCGTGTGACGTCGAGCGAAGCGAGATCCCATTCCGCACGCAACTGTCCTTCTTGCAGGTTATTGACGAGGAAATTGAAATTTTTTACATGCAACGCGCCCATGTCCACGTCGATGTTGGTGAGACGAAGATCGTCGAAATCGATATTGCGTTTATGAAGCAGGGCGAACGCATCGCGCGCCGTCGTTCCGAAAAGTTTCGGATAGTCCTCACCGATTTCTCCCGTCTTCCAAAATTTCGAAGGTGGATCTTTGGCGTCCTTTTCGAAAGGATTTTTTGAAAGAAAATCGGGACGGTCCACAGCAAGCTTCGCATCGGCGACTTCGACTTCGCTAAAGTGCAGACGTCCGACAAGAATTGCAACGGGAGAAACCCAGACCTCGACGCGCGGAGCATGCAACGAGACGCGGCCTTGAGAAAGTTTCACACCTTCGAGCTTCGCGGAAAAGGTGAGAGGACTCACGTGCCACGCCGACGCATCAATTTTAAGTCCGGTACGAAGGCGCGCGAATTTCAAAGAGAATTTTAGAACAAGCGTGGAGAGTTCGGGAGTCTCGAGCAAGGCAAGCACGCCCGTCGGCGGAATCGCTAAGAGGCAAAGAGCAATAAGAAGCTTCTGCCTAGCAAAACGCATTATTACATTTTAGTAGTTCAGGAGCTTTTGCGCGACCTTTCGGTAAGAAGGATCCATCTTAGATACGGCTTCGAAACGCAGCTTCGCCTGATCTCTGACGCCGAGGCCCTCATAGGCGACTCCGACCAGAAAATTGGCGTGGAGAAGCTGTTCTTCGCCCCAGCGTTGCGAGGAGAAGATCGCGACCACTTCCGGAAATTTTTCGAGTTCCACGAGGCAACGGAGCTTCCACAGCACGACGTTCGAAGTTTCGTCGCCGAGCTTTTTCAGACGCTCCACGCAGTCCAAAGCGAGCTGCCAATTGTTCGACACTCCCGCAAAGACCGAAGCGTCCATCGCCACGCGTCTAAAGCGCGTATCTTCGAGTTCCACGACGCCCTGAAGCACTGCCGAAAGGTCGCCATATCCTTGACGAATTTCGTCAAGTTCGAGGTCGCGTAGCAGTTCTTTCAGCAGGGATTCGGTCTCGCCGACGACGCCCGTCAAAAGCCGACTTCCTTCGGCCACCGGACCTTCTCCCTGACGCTCGAGTTCATTCAGTTCGCGAATTCGATCGGTGATGTACATGTCGCCCGGAAGATATTCTTCGAGCTTCTTGAAAACTTTGAGGGCGCGTTTGTAAAGATTCTCGTCGACGAACTTCTCCGCCTTCTCATGGAGAAGACGGAGATCGGGAGAAAGTTTCCCCAGAAATCGCGTGCGTGCGCTCAAGTCTTCTTGGCTCCGAGCAGATCTTCCTCGATCCACTTCGTGTAGACGCTTGCCTTGATGAAGTCGGGATGCTGAAGAATGCGCAGATGAAGAGGAATATTCGTCTTGATGCCTTTGATTTCGAATTCCTGCAAGGCGCGAATCATTGTCTTACGCGCGTCTTCACGCGTTTCTCCCCATGTGATGAGCTTCGCCATCATGGAGTCGTAGAACGGAGGAACCTTGTAGCCCTGATATACGAAAGAATCGAGGCGCACGCGTCGTCCGCCCGGAGGACGGTAGACTTCGATGAGGCCGGGACAAGGCGTGAACGTATGAGGATCCTCCGCGTTGATGCGACATTCGAGCGCATGGCCCGTGTAACGGACTTGCTCCTGGGTAATCGAAAGTTTCTCGCCGCTCGCGACCTTGAGCTGTTCGCGCACGAGATCGAAACCGACGACTTCTTCGGTCACCGGATGCTCGACCTGAATCCGTGTGTTCATCTCCATGAAGTAGAACTTCATGTCGTCGTCCATTAGGAACTCGACCGTGCCCAGTCCTTCGTAACCGACCGAACGCGCAAGATTGCAGGCGGCGTCGCCCATCTTCTTGCGGATCACGGGGGTCATGACGGGTGAAAGAGCTTCTTCGATGATCTTCTGGTGGCGGCGCTGAAGACTGCACTCCCGTTCGCCGAGATAGATCACGTTGCCATGTTTGTCGGCGAGGATTTGAATTTCGATATGGCGCGGACGCATGACGAACTTCTCGATGAAGACATCGGGCGAACCGAACGCGGATTGGGATTCGCTCCGCGCAGAATGGAAAGTTTGTTCGATCTCGTGATCGCCCATAACGACGCGCATGCCACGACCACCTCCGCCATTGGAAGCTTTGATGAGGATCGGATACCCAATGTCTTTGGCGGCCTTCTTGGCATCGGCCAGAGTTTCGATGATGCCGGTGCCCTGAAGCATCGGCACGCCGGCGATAGCGGCGATCTTACGCGCTTCGACCTTGGAACCCATCTTGCGCATGCTCTCGGCCGTTGGTCCGACAAAGTTAAGTCCGCACTTCGTAACGACTTCGGCGAACTCGGCACGCTCGGAGAGGAAACCGAAACCAGGATGAACAGCATCGGCACCCGTAACTTCGCATGCCGACAACAAGGAAACCATATTGAGGTAGGACTGAGACGATCGGTTGCCGCCGATGCAGACGCTTTCGTCAGCGAGATGAACGTGCAGGCTATCAACGTCGCATTCGCTATGAACGGCGACGGTCTTGATTCCCATTTCTTTAGCGGTGCGAATCACGCGCACGGCGATCTCACCGCGGTTTGCGATAAGAAGCTTTTTCATACGGGCTCGATCTCAAAAAGTCCTTCGCCGAACTCGACCGGGGTTCCGTTCTTAACGAGGACGCGAACGATGCGTCCTTTGATGTCGCTTTCTATTTCATTCATGAGCTTCATCGCTTCGATGATGCAAAGAGCGTCACCGTCGTTGACGATCTTGCCTTCTTCCACGAAGGGTTCCTGGTTAGGGCCCGCCGAGCGGTAGAAAGTTCCTACGAAAGGACTCTTCACGACATGAAGATCGGTGCGAGGAGTGGCAACCGGTTTCGGGGAAGCAACAGGTGCCGATACGGGAGCCGCATACGAAACGTTCGACGAGGGAACGGATCCCTCGAAGCGCCGCAGGCGGACCGAGTAGTCCTTGCCCTTGAAATCGATCTCGACGAGATCGTTGGCCTTCATGAAGTCGGTGTAGTCCTGAATGACTTCGAAATTCACGGAAGATTTGCGAACCGAAGGAGTCGCAGCCTGAGGAGCGGCCGACTTCTTCGGAGGAGTTTTCTTACTTGTTGACCTTTTCAACATACTCACCCGTCCTTGTGTCGATCTTGAGAAGATCCCCTTCCTTCATGTGGAGGGGAACGGTCACGGAATGACCGCCCTGGAGTTTCGCGGGCTTGCTGGCGCCGGTCGCAGTGTCGCCCTTGAAGCCGGGTTCGCAGTACTCAATCGCCAGTACGACGAAGTTCGGGAGTTCCACGTTGATCGGAGCTCCGTTGTAGAAAAGGACTACGCACTCGAGGTTATCGAGGAGGAATTTCTTGTCTTCGCCCATGACTTTTTCGTCGAGCGAAATCTGCTCGAAAGTCTTGGAGTCCATGAAGGTCAGCAGATTGGCTTCGGGATAGAGGTACTGCATTTCCTTAGCTTCGATGTCCGGAGACGGAAACTTCTCGCCCGATTTGAAGGTGCGCTCAAGGGTTTGACCCGTGATGAGGTTGCGCAGACGGCAACGCGTAAAGGTGTTGCCCTTGCCGGGCTTCACATGTTCAAAATCGATGATGGAATAAGGTTGTTTGTCGAGTTCGAGCTTCGCGCTCTTCCTGAATTCGCTGGTTTCGATCATAGTTCCGAAGTTCTAGGCTCAGTTCGGCGTTTGTTCAAGGGCCCTCAGCCAGTGCTCCAGAACTCGTTTTTTCTTCGTCAGGAACTCACGGCGGGACGAGAGCCGGCGTCCTTTAGGAGCGGGCGTCTTAGGGCTGTTGCCCCACTCTGCTTCGGTTTTTTCGGCGGGATGCGAGACCCGGGGTGCGGGTGAAAAGCCGCCGAACCCCATATTTTCGGCCGCTGCGGGACCCGGACCTTTCAAAGCACGCTCGAGTTCAGGATCGCCTGCCAACTGGGGCGCAAGCTGTTGAAGCGCTTCGTATTCGCGGCGGGCCTTGGCCGTATCGCCCATCATTCCCAGAACGCGGACCATGATCTTACGGGCCATCAGGTTGTCCGGATAGTAAGTCACTACCGAATTAATTTCTTGATAGGCTTCCGGAAGACGACCGGTATCGAAAAGAATGTAGGCGAGCGCGACTTTGCCACCCGCATAGTACGGATGACGTTGCAGACCTTCGCGGCAGATCTGCTCAGCTTCGCGATAGCGTGCGAGGCGACGGTACATGTCGGCCAGCGGCGCGAAGACTCTCGAATCGGGATTCTCCTGATAGATCCGGAGATATCGTTCGAGTTCGTTAAGATCTACGTCGGGCACGACGTTTTGCCCTTTCGGCATCGGCGATGGCCTTGGCCTGAGATTTCAAGGTCGCGATTTGTTTTTCGATCTTGCCGCGCACACTGCCGATTTCGTCACGGCTCTGCGCAAGAAAACGCACGAGTTGCTGCTGGGCCTTGTCTTTGTCGATGCCCTTCAAAAGAGAAGCCTTGAGAGCGTGAACGGATTTTTCCGCTTTGTCGGCGTGCTTGAGCATATCCTTCAACGAAGATTCGAGACGCTTCTGCATCTCTTTGATCTTCTCGAGCGCTTCCTGACTGTTGAATTTTGAGGCCATGCCGTCATTCTAAGCCTTCATGGGCAAATTGGGAAGACGACCCGGAGCGCTTAGTAGTTGGCGCACTGACCGGAAGAGATCGTACGGCTCCAAACTTCGAAGACGGCTTCGCGTCCGTCGGGATAAGTCAGAGTGAGTTGCGGCTTCGAGGTACATCCCGTTATGGCATAGGTGACCTTCTGAGTCGCAGCGTTCGTAGGATAGGAGTAGTCGATCTCAAGACCCTTTGCTTCGACATCGTGCGAGTAAGCCGCACGGAAGACAGTCGACTTATTGGGGTCGGCGTTGACGCCTTGATAGATAACCGCAACGCTGCACATCTGTCCGCCACGCTCGACCATCAAGAGCCGATAGCTATCGGCGAGTGCTGTTTTGCTGGGGTTTACGCCGCCGTAGTTCCAGCTGCTGGGGTAGCCACGAACTTGTTTCCAAACTCCGTAGACGTTGATGTCCGAAGCGGCGCAGGCGCCGTTCGCTCCGGAAGTCTCCGCAACCGGAGGGAAACAGGCGTTCAGCATCGTTGCCATCAACCCATACACAATCGCGCGGCTAAAGAGCTTCATAGTTCTAGTTTACGGCATTTCCGCCGCCAACCTGCGTTAAGTTCTCGTGAAAGAGAGAGATCAGATCTTCGAATAAAAAATCTTTAAATTCAATGATTTGTGACTTAGTTCCACTCGTCGCCGGCGGCCTTGGCGGCTTCGCCCTTAGCGGCAGGATTCGGAGCTGCGGGATTCGCTTCGGCACCGGTCACGGGGGCGCTCGTAACGGGAGCAGCCACTTCTTGTCCGGCGATATTTTCGTACTCTACGACGGCACCCGTTCCTTCGTGAGCTTCGACAGAGGCATGAGCGTTCGACGGTGCCGTCATCGCAAGATGCGGTTGGCTCCAGCGATAGATCAAGAGACCCATCAGACTCAAGCCGACGAAATAAGCCACAAAACCCACAACAACACTGTTCTTCGACGCAGCAGCAGACATGACCCTGTTTTATGTCGGCGCGCGCTTTCCTGCAAGAGGTCTAACGTCTGAGAAACCCCTTCATTGGGGAAATTTGTACAAGGCTTTTTCCATAAGTTGAAGCGCACTAAGCTGGACAACGCCATGCTTTGCTATTGCGGCTCCCAAAAAAAATTCGAGACATGTTGCGAACCTCTGCTCACTCGCAGCCAAGCGGCCACCTCGGCCGAATCCCTCATGCGTTCGCGCTACGCGGCCTTTTGCACAAAAGACATGGACTACCTCTTCGAGACGACACATCCGTCTGCGCGCGCGAGCTTCGATCGAGAATCGAACACCACGTGGGCTGAGCAGGCGCACTTCGAAAAACTCGAGGTCCTCGGCGCCAGCCAGATGGGCGATAGAGGCTTTGTGAACTTCAAAGCGCACTTCACTATCGACGGTGTCGCGCAGGTGCACCGAGAAGCTTCGAGTTTCAGACGCGAAAACGGAATTTGGTATTTCGTCGACGGCAAAGTTTCCTAGCGCATTGAGAACGCACAGTCCGTGCGCCAGCACGCGTCGCTGACGGCTTAGCTCTTTTAAGCTCACTAAGAGCCGCGCTACTCTCGTAACCACGATGAAAACCCTACGTCTCGCTCAGATCTTGGCTTGGATCTGGTTCGTTTATGCGTTCGGATCGATCCTTTTCTGCCTGGCCACCGGCAGCACCACCTCTCGACACGCGCTCATCCAGACGTGGATCGTCTCGCCCTCGCTTTTCGGCCTGCTCATTATTCCTTTTCACCTGCCGAACATCATGTCGGGACGCTTCCAGCGTGTGCGCATGAGGGCGAAGGCCTATCTCTGGTCATTGGCGCTCGTAGTTATCGCGGGCGAATCTGCGGCCTACCTCACCCAAGATTACGCCTCGTCATTCATCCTCGTCCTTCCGTCGGTCTTCTACTTCAGCTGGATCACGCTCTACCTACGGATGAAAAAGCGCCATGAGGCACTGCCGTGGATCGAAGTTCGGCATTTCTAAGTCCTTAGACAAGCGGGGCCAGAGGAGCTAAATTCTCGAGCACCGTGCGAGTCCTTCTTCTGACGCCTCCGATGACCCAGCTCAATACGCCGTACCCCGCGACGGCGTATCTGACCGGCTTCCTGCGTCCGCGCGGCGTGGAAACGCATCAGGTCGACGTGGCCCTTGAACTCATCCTGAAACTTTTCTCGCAAGAAGGCCTGACGCGCATTCGCGCCGAGCTACTCGCAAAAATGTCCAAAAACGCGAAGTCACGCTCGAAGGTCGAGCTCCCGAAGTCGGTGGACTTCTTCCTGCAGAATTTCGACGCCTACCTCGAGACGATTGAACCTGCCGTAAGATTTTTGCAAGGAAAAGATCCAAGCCTGAGCTTGCGTATTGTCAGTCGCAATTTTCTGCCGGAAGGTCCCCAGTTTCTTGCACTTCGACAATTCGAAGAGCTCGAACTCGAGGGCACCGAGGCCGATCCCCTCGCGTGGGCCTTTGGAAACCTGGGCACGCACGACCGCGCGAAATACCTCGCTAGCCTTCTCATCAACGACATCGCGAGCGTCATCAAGGACGGTGTCGACGAACGATTCGAGCTTTCGCGCTACGGAGAAAAACTTGCGGCGAGCAGTCCGAGTTTCGAACCACTACACCGTGACCTGCACGCGGCACCCTCTCTCGTCGACCTGATGCTCGACGACGTCACGCGCGAGGTGGTCGAAAAATTCAAGCCCGACGTGATCGGTTTGACGGCGCCTTTCCCAGGCAACGTCTACGGAGCTTTCCGCATCGCGATGGTCGCCAGAAGAATCGATCCTTCCGTGAAAACGATTCTCGGCGGCGGCTTCGTCAATACAGAACTTCGCAGTCTTACTGAGCCGCGCGTCTTCGACTATTTCGACTACGTCGTGCTCGACGATGGCTACCGTCCGCTTCAGAACATTCTCGATTCCATCAACGGGAACGGCGGGCACGAAAAACTTTTACGCACCTTTGTCCGCGAAGACGGCAAGGTCGTCTTGCGCTCGAATCTCATGCAGCACGATATTCCTCAGAAGGACGTCGGAGCGCCCATCTACCACGGGTTGAGCTTCGATCGTTATCTCTCGATCTTCGAGATGCTGAATCCCATGCATCGCCTCTGGTCCGACGGACGCTGGAACAAACTTACCGTCGCGCATGGCTGCTACTGGAAAAAGTGCGCGTTCTGCGACATTGGTCTCGACTACATCGGCCGCTACGAACCCAACACCGCCGATACGCTTGTCGGTCGCATCCGCCAAGTCATGAACGAGACCGGTCAAAGCGGCTTCCACTTCGTCGACGAGGCGGCGCCGCCCGCAGGACTACGCTCGCTTGCGGAAGAACTGCTCGACACCAAAACTGTCATCTCGTGGTGGGGCAACGTCCGTTTCGAAAAGACTTTTACGTCGGAACTCTGCCAACTTCTGGCACGCTCGGGTTGCGTCGCTATCAGCGGCGGTCTCGAGGTCGCATCCGATCGTCTCCTAAAACTCATGCAGAAGGGCGTGACCGTCGAGCAAGTCGCTCGCGTGACCCGCGCCTTTGCGGACGCGGGCATCATGGTCCACGCTTATCTCATGTACGGATTTCCTACGCAGACCGAGCAAGAGACCATCGACTCGCTTGAGCGCGTGCGACAGCTCTTCGTAGCGGGGTGCATTCAGTCCGCATTCTGGCATCGCTTCGCGGCGACGGCCCACAGTCCGATCGGAATCGATCCCAAAGCGTACGGCATCACCCTCGACAAGGAACCCGAGGTGAGTTTCGGTCGTAACGACCTGAATTTCACGGATCCCAGTGGTGTGGATCACGACGCCCTCGGCCTCGGCCTGCGCAAATCGCTTTACAACTACATGCACGGCATCGGACTCGAAAAGGACGTGCGTCACTGGTTCGAGCACAAGAAGATGCCCGCCACCAAAGTCGATCCCCAGCTTATCGAAAATGCTCTTGAAGAAATGTACGAGAGCGAGGAAGAAGAAACCATCTATGAAGAAGTTTAAAGCTCTCTCACCCTGGATCGAATGCGGACTCGTGGCGATCGCCGCGCTCTCGAGACTTCTTCCCCACGCACCCAACTTTACCGCCATCGGCGCCATCGCGCTTTTCGCAGGGTACTACTTTCGCTCGGGACGCTCCGCTTTCGTCATCTCGATAGCGGCGATGATTCTCACGGACCTTTTCATCGGCACGCATCCCACGCTCGTTTGGGTCTACGGCGCTTTCGCTTTGATCGCAGTTCTTGGAGCTGCCTTGAGTACAAACCGATTCACATGGTTCAAAACGGGAGTCACGAGTCTCACGGCCGCAGGCGTGTTCTTCGTCGTGACTAACTTTGGAGTTTGGGTCAGCGCAGGACTTTATCCGCACACGCGCATGGGACTAGCGAGATGCTTCGCGGCTGCGATTCCTTTCTTCGGCAATACTCTCGTCGCCCAATTCGTGTTTGGTCTTCCGCTCTTCGCCTTACATCGCTTTCTGGCCCGTCAAAGCGCGCTCGAGGCCCAAGGCCCCACTCCAGTCGGCAAAATCGCTTAGCTTGCCCGAAGACGCC
>JBDSDI010000223.1:0-8099 GCA_039920645.1 Bdellovibrionota bacterium
CGGTTTCCAGTCCGCGCGCGGCAGTTCCGTCAGCAGTTCTTTCAAGACGTCGCGATTCCCGTCCGACAGCACGAGACAATCGTCGATGGGAGCGATGCGGCGCGAGCCTTCGGCCACGAAGCCAAGCTCGGTGCCGTCCGTCTTCAACTGAGCCCGGTTGCGATAGCCAAAAAATTTTGGTGAAGGAAGAATGGGCAAAACGACGGCTTCGATGCGCGCACGCGAAAGTGCCTGCACCACACGATCCTGCTTCGCCGCAAGCTGCGCGTCGTAAGCTACGAACTGCCAGGGACAACCGCCACAGGATTTCTCCCCGAATCCGTGAAAAGGACACGGAGCTTGTACGCGATCGGTCGACGGCGTGATCATCTGCACAAGGCGTGCGAAACCGTGGCGCTTCTTGAGTTGGGTGACCTGAAAACGAGCGACGTCTCCCGTCCATGTCGCGGGCACGAAGAAGACGCGCTTGTCCGGAGCCTCGACCACACCGAGTCCTTCCGAAGACACGCTTCTGACGCGTCCTTCGAAGATGCTTCCTCTTTCCATTTTAGGAAAATCTCTTAAGCAGAAACTTCGACTCCGCCGCCGAGATCGATCTTAACGGGAGGAGATTTCGTACGCACGTGTTCGGATGCAAGTTGACCGCAAGCGGCCGCGATATCGCGACCGCGCGAGGAACGGACAAAGTTCAGGAGGCCACTGCGAGTGAGAATCTGACGGAACTCGCCGATGCTCGATTCCTCCGGACGCTTAAAGGGAACGTTGGGATTCTCGTTGTAGAGAAGCAAGTTCACCTTCGAAGGAATGCCCTTCAGGATCTTCACCAACTCGCGGGCGTGCTCGGGTTGATCGTTGATATCTTTGATCAAGATGTATTCCCAGGTGATGCAGAAATCTCGCGGTTTGTTCGGCGTTTCTTCGGCGACGATCTTGCGAACGCGGTCCATCAGCATCTCGATCGGATAAGCGCGGTTCACGGGCATGATGCGCGAACGGATCTCGTTGTTCGGAGCGTTCAGCGAAATCGCCAGACGTGCACGGCTTTCCTTGAGGAAGCGCTCGATCTTCGGAAGAAGACCCGAAGTCGACACGGTGATTTTCTTAGGACCGATGAAGAAGCTTTCATCGGAGGTCATGATATCGATCGACTCCATGACGGCGTCGTAGTTGTCGAAAGGCTCGCCCATTCCCATGAGCACGACGTTCGTGATCTTGGTGCGATCGGGCATCATGAGAAGTTGGGCGGCGATTTCGCCCGCGAGCAAGTTGCGCTCGACCTTTTGTTGCGCGGTCATGCAGAAGGTGCAACCCATTTTGCAGCCGACCTGGGACGACACACAAACCGTTACGCGATCCTGATCGGCGCGAGGAATCCAAACGGTCTCGACGGTTTTGCCGTCTTCGAACTGAATGAGGAACTTGATCGTACCGTCGCTAGACTTCTGGCTCGTGGCTATCTTGGGCAGACGAATTTCGTATTCGGCGATGAGACGTTCCTTTAAGGGCTTAGAAACGTTTGTCATTTCCTCGAAGCTGAGCGCGCCTTGTTTCCAGATCCAGCGAAAGATTTGATGGGCGCGGAACTTGGGTTCGCCCCATGTCTCAAAAAGCTCTTCGAGTCCCTTGGGACCGAGATTTAGGATGTTCTTTTTTTGAGTCATACGAGAGCTGCGAAACTTACAGGTTTTGCATCGCCGCGTCAAACGCCAAATTATTCGGAAGTTTACTGGATTATTAAGCTTTTTTTCCCGATAACCTAATTATATGGCTCCCAAAGACGGCGATTTTGGAAGCGGATCCGGCAGCGGCGACGAGAAGACAACTGTCATCGTCAGCCTCGATGATCTGCGAAAAGCTTCGGGCGACGCCTCCGAGAGCCGCGTGCCTATCCTCAAAATGTCCCGTGGCGTAGAGACCGGCCGCCATTTCATCCTTCAGGGTAGCCCGAGTTTCGTCTTGGGGCGTTCCAGCGAATGCGCCATCGTGATCCCCGACGCGAGCTGCTCGCGCAAACACGCCGAGGTTTTTATCTCGGGCTCGAAGATTTTCGTGAAGGATCTGGGATCCACCAATGGCACGCACGTCAACGAAGTCCGACTGACCCAGCCCCGCGAACTCGTCGAGAGCGACGTGATCCGCATCGGCGACAACTCGGAGTTCAGCTTCGAGCATATGCGCACAAGCGAGGCCGAGGCCCAGGTCGAGATCTACGACAAAGCGACCCGCGACTCTCTCACGCGCACCTACAATCGACGCTTCTTTGAGGACACCTTCGGACGCGACATCCAGGCCCGCAACGCCTCGGGCTCGGGTCTCGGGCTGATCCTCTTCGATATCGATCACTTCAAAAAAGTGAACGACACTCACGGCCACCCCGCCGGGGACGCGGTCCTTCGCGAAATCGGCAAACGTATGCCCAGCGTAATCCGCGGCGAAGATATTTTCGCGCGCGTGGGCGGCGAAGAGTTCGCGCTCATCTTGCGCACGAACGACGACAAATCCGTATGGATGTCGGCCGAACGCCTGCGCGTTCTCGT
Organism: Bdellovibrionota bacterium; assembly: GCA_039920645.1. Lineage (GTDB taxonomy): Bacteria > Bdellovibrionota > UBA2428 > UBA2428 > UBA2428 > CAMCVE01. Next base: position 2,538 of record JBDSDI010000223.1, read on the forward strand.
GGCGAGTCAGGCGGTCGAACACGACGGAAAGAAAATTCCGATTACGATCTCCGTCGGCTCCTGTTTCGTCTCGGGTCCCACCCCCGCGGTTGCCGATAAGATCTACAAGATCACCGACGAAGCGCTCTACGAAGCCAAACACGGCGGCCGTAACCGCTGCGTGAACAAAACCTTTCCCTAAAAGATCGATCCGATTCCTTTGCGCACGGCCTTGAGGAGCCCCACCCTGCCCTTGAGTTCGTTCACGCGCGTGAAGCTCGGGAAGAACCAGTGAGCCGTGCCCGGCCAGCTTTTGGCCTCGAGTAAGACCTGCAAGCGCGAGAGTTCGCGAAGACCTTCGATCCCGTGTGTGATCCCCGATCCGGAAAGGCCCTTGCCGCCGAAGGAGACCGCAGGATCGCCTACGGACGTGACGGACTCGCCAAGGCTCACGATCGAGGTTTCGAGCGTCTGGAGAGCGTTCCATTCGTTCTCGGAGAGACCTGACTCGTAGACCTGGGTCATGAGCGACCATGGGCTCTTGCGAACCCATTCCACGGCGTCGGAGAAGGATTCATAGCCTACGATTACGGCGCCGGGGCCAAAACTCGAGGGCGATTCGAGAGGAAGATCCGCAAGCCGCTCCAGACGCACGAAGGTTGCGGGCTGTGTCTCCAGAGGCTTGAAACGCGCGGCGCCCTTCAGGCTCGAGGCCCAGTCCACCCAGGCTTGGAATTCTTTTACGACACCTTCGTGGCGCAGGGGAGCGCGAGTCGCAAAACTTTCTGCGGCCGCCGGCGTCGCGAGCGTCGCTTTCAGTTGCGTCCAGACGACGTCGAGCTGCGAAGCCGCTACGAACCAGTAGCGCGGAGCGACGCAGGTCTGTCCGTTAAAGTGCAAAAGCGCCCAGAGCAGATGATCGATGAGACCCTCGGTTTTGGAAGATGCTATCGCCGTGGGATGGATGAGCGCAGCTTCAGAACCACTCGCCTCGAGCACGCATTTCGTAAACGATTCGGCCGCGGCGCGCGCGTAGATCCGTGCTGCTGGACTACCGCCCGTGAAGACGAGTCCCTGAAACTGACCTGCGGCGACGGCGCTCACGCATTCGGAGTCCGTGCCCGTCCACATCGAAAACCGCTCAGCGCCAAAAATGCGTACGAGCTCCGTCGCAAAAATTCGGGCGACTTCGGGCGTGAAGGGAGAGCTCTTGAAGACGACCGAATTTCCCGCAGCGAGCGCGAAGAGGATTTGCGAAAGATGAAGCGAGAGAGGAAAATTCCAGGTTCCTACGACGAGGATCTTGCCGAGGGGAAGACGACGCTCCACGAGACTGCGACTGCCGAGCATGGCGGGAAGCCCGGAACGAATACGCCGCGGTTCTGAAAAAGAAACGATATTGCCTTTGAGGAACTGCAAGGTCGCTTCGACGGGCATCCAGTCGTAGAGATAGCTCTCATGCTCCGAGCGGCCCGTATCCTTCGACACGGCCGCTACAAAAGTGTCCTGAAGCTTCGACAGATCTTTGCGCCACGTTTCGATCGTGCGCGGCGAAGCCAGAGTTGAATAAGCGGACACGGATTTCATGCGCCAAGCCTAGAGCCGCTTGACTGCGCTCGCAAGCGACTCGCAGGCCAATCGGGATCAACGCAGACCGTAGACCATCATCTTGCGGAGCATGTCGGACTTGGTCATTCCGAGACTGGACGCGGCCTGAATCGCGTCGCCGCGGTAAGCACCGAGTACGGCCTGAAGCTTCTTTCGTTCTCCCACCTGAGCGGTCGCATCTTCGGGGCTCTCGACCTTGAAGCTCGGATCGCGAGCAGCGCGCACTTGCGTGCCGGGGAAATCGTCGCGGGTCCATGTCGTAACGTCGGACTTGCGCGCGAGCATGTTCTTTACGAGTTGCTTCAACTCATCGAGGTTCTCGTAGAGCGAGGTTCCCGTGAGCGCGTCTACGAACCAGACGGGCGGCAGTTGTTTCCTTCCGGAGATCTCTTGGATCATCTCGATGAGCAGATGGGGCATGTCCTGAGCGCGGTCGCGCAGCGAGGGCATGAAGATCGCAAAGCTCGTGAGTTGTTGGAAGAGGGGCTTGGAGAACTCGCCCTTCACCACGCTCAGGGACAGCGCGCGTTCAGTTCCAAAGAAAAGTCGCGGCACGGGAATCCCGCGGCTACCGAATTCCTTGCGGAGCACGAGATACTCGAGCATTTCTTCTTGGAGTTCCTTGGAGAGCTTGTCGACATGCTCGAAATAGACGACGTCGGCTGACGAAGTTTTAGGCGCATGGAGCTGCTGCGTGAAGCCGGTGTCCACGAAATCGCCGCGGAAAACCTTCAGCTTGCCTGGGGCTTCGCCGCTCAGGCTCGTATGGAGGTTCTGAAGATAGAAGTATTCTTCGACATGCTTGCGCTTGCCGGTGCCCTTTTCTCCGTAGAGGAGAACGGGAATTTCTTTATGATCCAACAGACTCAGCCAATGGATGTAGGCTTCGCGCAAGGCGGGGACGTAGGTCTTGAGAGTTCTTCCGAAAACTCCCTTGCCCGCTAGGTCCATTGCTTTTCTGTAGAAACGCTCGGCCAGTTGGGCCTGGGCTTCCTGTTGCATGTATCCTCCGTGAAACGATCCGCTCTGAAGTTGACCCGCGTCCTTCGGGTCGAGCCAACTTATGCAATCGCGGGACCATGTTTTTCTAGGTCGCAACATGTGGAAATTTCTGGGCGTAAATTGTCCGCTGTGCGTGAAAATTCGACACTTTCTATTGAGACGCTCAAAAGTTGTGCGAATTTTCTGGGTATCAGAACTCCTTTCTCATCAAGCCCCGACGTGTGAGTGAGTAGATGCCTCAAGGTGATTTTTTCTTTGGGGAACCGACGTAACTTTCAACACAGATACCCAATCAGTTTGCAATTGCGCATTGCGTTATTATCGTGTACCCTGCGGCACCACAAGGACCGATCTTAGCCTGGGTGAGAATCCCCTCCCCAATTAACTAAGTCCGTCGAATTCTTATATCGGAGATTAAATTTATGAAACACGCTCTCATGTTTGCAGTTACTGTTTTTGGAATGCAATGTGCGCAGGCCGGATCAATGGACATTCAATGCGAGGCTTTTCGAATCAGCAAAGACACCAACAAGAATGTTCAAGTGCTCAAAGCTGACCGCGCAACCTTAGAACTTTACGACACCAAAAACTACGACATCATTGACAACGATTTGTCGGAGCTCACCCCCGGAACAACCTTTACTGCAAAATACAAAAACTCAAAATCTGATGATCAGGTCAACGTGGTCGCCAAAGTTCTTCGTACGATCACTGAAGCCAATGGGCATATTGCTATCGGCCGTGAGCACGACATCGGCGTTTACAAAGTTTCTTTTGAAGTTAGCAACGGAACTAAAACCCAAAAGTTCGAAGGAACGTGTCGCTCCGAAGTCATCTCCACCTGTGGCGGTGCCTGTGCGGATGAGAGCGAAATCCGAGACCAACTCTAAAATTTTATTCAAATGCCAATCGGCTCTGGTCTAGAGTGTAGTGCGAGCGCATCTATTCTAGACAACGATCTCAATCCCGCTCCTTAGAGTTGGGACTTTTGAAACGAAAAGCCCGCGGGACCAACCGGCTCCGAGGGCTTTCTCATTTCCCAAGTGAAACGGGCACGAACTGCCGTTCAGTTTAGGGTTACGAAAACAGAAGTGCTTATTTAAAAGTAATTTTCCAAAATGATGTTTTGTTATCTTTAGGACAATCATATGCGCAATCAAATTGGGCCACTAGCAGTGTACTTGTCTTTGGAGAGAACCGAAGAATTTTAAAATATGGGCTAAGTTTAGCCGAGTCTGCGAGATCGGTTTTAACCCATTTCTCGGTATCGATTATCACGAGAGGCTCAAGAATTAGGAATTTTTCTCCCGCTAAAACTGTCACAGAACTCATAGCATCAGCAGAAAGAGGTTCTTTTCGTTGCCCCTTTTTTGTTAAGAAAAATCGAAATCTGGCCAAATCTCCACTATCAGGGTCCTCTGCAGCTGATTCGATCTTGAATTTTTTTGACTTTGCTTCAAATTTTGCATTTTCACCTAATTCAATGGCGGGGGATTCCCAGTTTTTGTCGCCGTCTGTTCTAAGAAATTGTGCAAGTTCTTCGTCAATACTAGCAGAGCGCGAGAATACTTTCACCTTCGTTGCTGTGACAGAAAGCGCCAGAGCGCAATCTGTAATGCACATACTGAAAATAATACCAATTAAGCTAGATAGCCTCATTGACTGAATTGTGAGCTCTTAAATTGGAGTCGTCAACTCGCGACGCAAACCAATGATCGCCATTTATCGAATGGGCGGATTTTCTGCGCTTTGATGGGCGAGGACACAAAAGTCTATTTTGAATTGCAAGCCGTCCGGCAACGGGGAGCGTCTTTCTCAGGAGCCTAAGACCGCTTCTACCCAACGTCACCCGGGTGCCCCCCAGATGACTCAGGTATAGGAAACATGACACTTAGATTTTGGAACTCTTTTTTTTCTACGCCTCGTCGCAAGTCCGCGCTTGTTCGTCGAGGTAAATCCTCTAAACTGAGAGTTATGAAGACTCTTTTACTTGTCCTCGTTATTCTTACAAGCACTCGCTCGAATCTCGTGAGCGCCGCCGATTACAATGACCTCGTCCTGCAAGCGATCGCGGAGATGCCTCAAGGTGGAACCTACAAGATCAGCAAAGCCGCTTCGAGTGCGATCACGCAGGCCATCGGCTCAGACGACTCCGGACATCTCAAAGTATCCGTGAATCCCGATGCACCCAGCTACTGTTCGGGAGCGACTTATCTTGTCTTCATGAAAACTCTCGAGAAACTTCAGAACAACGGCAAGATTTCGATGAGACCTAAAACGATCCAGGCTCTCGGGACGAGCCCTGCGGGATCATGGCTTCCGGATGGTCATGGAATCTGGGGGCGCTGGAACGCAAACGGTCCCGGCACCGCCGGAGTTTTTTCGGACCTCGGCATCGGGTACAATTTCTCGGACGATTCTTTTGCCAATGCCAAGCCTGGAGATTTCATGAAAGTCTTTTGGGGCCAGGATGTCGGAAAAAATGAAGCCGGACATTCCGTTATCTTCACCGGGGTCATTCCACTCGGTGCGAGCGGCGACAAGGTTGAGCAAGTCTGTTTCTGGAGCAGCAACACGAACATGGGGTTCGGAAAGAAGTGCGTTCCGCGAACAAAGATCAAGAACGTGATCTTCTCCCGTCTGACGACGCCCGAGAACATCAACGACGGCAGCGCCCACCTCAAGCAGATCAATACCTACCTGTCCACCTTGCTCGCCAAGGATTCCAACATCGGCGAGGCGAGAAACGAGACAAGTACCGTCAGCGTTCCGCGTTCCGGTACCGGCACCCTTCCGAATCACCATTGAGATGCTTCGATGAGACGAGTGAATATGAAACGCTTCGGATGCGCCATTTCGCTCACCTTCCTTCTGTCCTCCTGCGCGCACGATTACAACCCGCTCGTGCTGCAATCGATCGCGGAGATGCCCCAAGGCGGTGTCCATAAGACGAGCGCCGAGGCTTCCGCCGCC
>JBDSDI010000224.1:0-16245 GCA_039920645.1 Bdellovibrionota bacterium
GAAGCATAAGGATCCTGGAAGATGATCTGCATCTCGCGACGCAATTTACGCATCTCTTCGGCTCCGATGTGAGTAATATCCTGCCCCTTCCAGAAGATGTTTCCGGAGGTGGGCTCGAGCAGACGCAGGATCGTGCGACCGAGCGTGGTCTTACCGCAACCCGATTCGCCGACGAGGCCAAGTGTGCGCCCCTTGCGGACGTCGAAGCTCACGCCGTCGACGGCCTTGAAGTTATCGACGATGCCGCCGAAGATTCCGCCCCGAATGGGGAAATGCTTCGTGAGGTCTTTGACTTGAAGAATAACGGGGTTCGCCGCTTCGGTGAAGGGACGGATGGGGTTGATGAACTCGATCTTAGGCGCGGTTTTCTCTTTGCCTTCGACGGTCATGTAATCACTGACGGTCACGAGACGCTTGGGGTGCTGCGTGAGCGGAGGACGGCAAGCCAAAAGACCCTTGGTATAAGGGTGGGAAGGACGCAGGAAGATTTCTTCCGTTTTGTTCTTCTCAACAATGTCACCGCGGTACATGACCACAACGTCGTCGGCAATGTCTGCGATCACGCCGAGGTCGTGCGTGATAAAGAGCATCGACATTTTATATTTCTCTTGGAGATCTTGGAGCAGATCGAGGACCTGTTTTTGGATCGTCACGTCGAGCGCGGTGGTGGGCTCGTCGGCGATGAGCAAATCGGGTTCGCAACCGATCGCCATTGCGATCATCACGCGCTGCTTTTGGCCGCCCGACATTTCGTGCGGGTAAGAATCGATCTTCTGCGAGGGGTTCGGGATCCCGACTTGGTTGAGTAGGTCGAGGGTCTTCGCTCTAGCTTGCGCCTTCGAGAGACCTTGGTGCAGCATGAGCGTCTCAGCGATCTGATAGCCAACCGTGAAGACGGGGTTCAGACTGGTCATCGGCTCTTGGAAGATCATGGAGATTTTATTGCCACGGATCTTGCGCATCTCGGCTTCGGAAACCTTGAGGAGATCGGTGCCGTCGAATAGAATTTGTCCGCCAACGACTTTGCCTGGAGGATCGGGTATGAGCCGCATCGCCGCGAGCGAGGTAACGCTTTTGCCGGAACCGGATTCGCCCACGAGACCGACGGTCTTACCGCGAGGAATATCGAAGGAGATTTTGTTGATGGCCGTGATCGGACCTTCTCGAGTGGAAAACTGGACCTCGAGGTCTCGAACGCTCAGAAGAATATCGCTTGAACTCATCTGCTCTTCTCTCTTTCAATCAATGACGAAGTTTGGGGTCGATCGCATCGCGTAACGCATCCGCGAAGAGGCTGAATGCCAGAACGATAGGGAACATCGCGAGTGTTGCCGCCGCAAGTCCCCACCAGACGCCTTGGATCAATTCGCCCGAAGCATCGGCGATCATGAGACCCCAGCTCGAGCCTTTGCCGATTTCGGCGCCGAGACCCAGGTAAGTCAAAATGACTTCCGACTTGATGCCCGTCACGAATCTCAGACTAAAGCCGATGATCACAATATGCAAAACGTTGGGGAAGATGTGCTTGAGCATGCGGCGCACATGACCGCCGCCGAGAGCTTGAGCCGCAAGCACGTACTCGCGATTCTTGTGCTTCATGAACTCCGCACGAATCAGACGCGCGAGGCCCACCCAGCTCGTTACGCCAAGCGCTATACAGACGGTCGTAACTCCTTTACCCATCGCGATAGCGATAGCGATAAGGAGCAGGAATTCGGGGATGTTCGTGAGCGTGGTGTAGATCCAGGTGATCAGATCGTCGACCCAGCCGCCGAAGTAACCGGCCAGCGCACCCATGACGACACCGATCGGAATCGCAATGAGCGAGCTCACCAGGCCGACGTACATTGCCGTATAGGTGCCCTGAATCGTCTTGAGAACGACCGAGCGTCCGAAGATGTCCAGTCCGGCCCAGTGAAGAACGCCTTTCGAAAGATCGGGTGCTTCGCGCGATCCACCGATCGTCTCCTGCCAGCTGGTCGCGATGAGATTGAAATAAACGAGGAGCGCGATCGCTACGTAAATCAGAATAATGACGAAGCTCCAGGTCGCGAAGTTGTCGTTCAAAAGACGACGAGTCGCATCGCTCCAGAGGGAATTGCCTTTGACTTTTCTTGCGAGGAATTTCATCGGCTAGCTCACTTCAATTGAACGCGGGGATCGACCATCGCGTAGAGAATGTCCGAGAGGAGGTTGAAGATGATGTACGCGAAGGTGCCGAGTACCGTGATGGAGATCAGCACGGGACGATCGTTGTTCGCGATCGCTTTGACGATCAGGTCGCCGAGACCCGGAACCTGGAAGAAGCTCTCAATGAGAACCGATCCCAGGATGAGGAAGGGAATCGAAATGACGAGGTTCGTGAGGATTGGAATCATCGCGTTCTTGAGAACGTGACGAAGCATAACGGTCTTCATGCCGAGGCCTTTGGAACGCGCCGTACGCACGTAATCTTGGTAAAGTTCGTCGAGGAAAATCGTGCGGTAAAACCGCAGTTCCGGAGCGACGGAGAGGAATACGAAGATCCCGATCGGGAGGACGAGGTAAGGCCAACGTCCGATTAAATCGGGATCGTAGCCGCTGATGGGGAAGAGTCCCCACTTGTACGCAAGCAAGTACTGACCCGCGAGGATATAGACAAGCAGACTCACGCTTTGCGCCGCGACCGAGAACGCCACGACGGTCTTGTCGAGGAGCGAACCGCGGTAGAGAGCGATCATGAGACCGACGATCAGAGAAATCGCGGTTTCGATAATGAATGCGGGGAAGCCGAGCGAGAAACTCGCGCCGGCGCCCGAACTGATCATGTCGGTGATCTTTTGCTTGGTCCAATAGCTGCGACCGAAGTCGAAGGTCATGAGTTGCTTCAAGAGGTCGAAGTATTGTCCGTACCAGGGCTTATTGAGTCCGAGTTCGATGCGGATCGTCTGAATGACTTCAGGCGTAGCATGCTTGCCCGCGAGTTGAAGCGCGGGATCGCCAGGAACGACGTTGAAGAGCAGGAACAACAGGAACGTCGTACCGAGCAGAATCGGAATCGCGTAGAGCAGGCGGCGAACAATATAAGCGAACACGTTTACTTCCCTTTCAGTTCTTCGTTAACGCGCAGGAACTTGGCGACGTGGCCGCCCATGTAACCGATCTTGTAGTTCTGGAGCCATTTTTGCGAGAGGCCGTAGGTCACGCGATGGATACCAGGCAGCCACGGCATATCGGTCGCGAAGATTTCCATCATGCGGTGGATGATCTTACGGCGCTCGGGCGAATCGGCCATGTAGCGCATTTGCTCGAAGAGTTTGTTGTATTCGGGATTGTTGTAGTTCGCGCCGTTGGGTCCGGGCGCCGCGTTGGGTCCGTAAAGGAGTTGCAGGAAGTTCTCGGCATCGGGATAGTCCGCGCCCCACGCCACACCCCACATCATTGCCTTTTTCTGGTCGATCTTGGAAAGCAGTTCGGAGAACTGGTTGACGTTGATCTGGACTTTGATGCCGAGTTTTTCCATACGACGTTGGAAGTCTTCCGCCATTTGACGGCTTTCCGCGCCTTGGCCGATTTCGTATTGAAGGACGGGAACACCCTTGCCACCGGCGTATCCGGCTTCGACGAGGAGTTTCTTGGCGCCTTCGATGTCATAGCGTTGGAAGGGGTTGATGAAGCTCTCGTCGTAGCCCGCGAGACCGGGAGGAACGGGAGACTGCGCGGGGATACCGCGGTTGTTATAGAAAACTTTGAGCGTGTCTTTGGTGTCTTCCGCGAGCGCGATCGCCTGACGGAATTTAGGGCCGGCTTTCTTGATGAAAGGATCGAGCATGTTGAAAGCGGTGTAGGTCACGTCGGCTGAAGGAGCGAAGCTGAGGACCATGCCCTTATCGACGAACTCTTTTTTAAGTTGGTTCGAACCGGAGTCGATCACGCTGTCGAAGTTGTCCTTCGGAATGCCGGCGCGATCAAGTTGTCCGCTGAGGAAGTTCAGCCAGAGCGGTTGGCTTTCAATGAAGATCGCGAGCTCGACCCGGTCCATGAGAGGAAGCGGCTTGCCGGCGTCTGCGAGCAGTGCCTTGTCGTCGGTCGCTTCGCCTTCGGTAGGATAGAACGAGTGGTGATAGTCGGGATTTCTGACGTAGCTGATCTTGGAGCCGCGCATCCAGCGATCGAGTTTGTAGGGACCGGTTCCGACGGGGTTGTTGCCGAAATCTTTGCCGGTCTTCTCGACGACTTCACGCGCGACGACGTCGCCGTAACCCATCGCGAGCACGTAGAGGAGTTGCGGATAAGGATTCACGAGCGTGATCTGCAGGGTAGAATCGTCGAGAGCCTTGAAGCCCTCGGGAGCGGTGTCGTAGTCGACCTTAGCCGCATCTTTATTCTTCGCTCTCCAGTCATTCACGCCTTTGACCTTGCCGTCGAAGATCCAGAAACCGCCGGAGTTGATCTTAGGATCGGCGATACGGAGGAAGGAGTAGACGAAGTCTTTCGCGGTAACGTCGCGGCCCTTACCACCGGGGAAAGCGTCGGAGTCGGTGAACTTCACGCCTTTCTTAATTTTGAAGGTGTAGACGAGACCGTCTTTGGAAACAGTGGGCATCGCCTCGGCGATCAGCGGACGCAGTTCATGCGGACGTTTGAGGTATTCGTATTCGACGAGACCTTCGTAGATGAGCGAGATCGCTTCGTTGGTATAAAGATCGTCGGCGAGCGCAGGATCGAGTGATTTCGCATCCGCTGCGGCCGGCAGTTTCAGGACACCTTTAGCGCCGCCCTTGCCGGTGCACGCCGACATCGAAACGAGTCCGAGAAAAAGTGCGAGTCCCGAGAGATAACGTGTGGTTTTTTGGAAAGAAATGGACGACATAAGGGTGCTAAAAAACAGTAATGCTCGCAGAGTGTCAACTTGGGAGATTCCTTAATAATCTTGTACGGATATTGACGCGCCGGGTCGCCATTGGAAAATCTCTGGACCGCGGTCTTCGATAGGCTCGGCCGAGATCCACTCGAAGCTCCACAGAAGCTGATCACGCTGGAAGACTTGGAGCTTTCGAGGAAGGGTCGAGAAGCCCTCGCCCGCGATATCCGAATACACGAGTTTCCATTCAGGGATCGTCCATGAAACCGCCTTATCGTCGAGCAGTTCCGTCTTAGGCGTGAGACGCGTCAGATGAAGGAGGGGAAAGAAAGACGTGGGATCGATATCGACCCGGTGCCAGCGATTGCGCCCTTCGAATTCCGAACGCGCGACATAGAGGACGCGATAAACATTTTCGTCCGTCTGGTACTCGCAGGAGCGCAAAGATATTTCGTTGTCCCCGTCGATGAGTCCACTGCGCGAGAGCGCAAGGTCGAGGAAGAAAGGACCGGGAATACTCACGGGCAACACGCGCAAATAACGGTCGCGTCGCACGCTATCTTTGGTGAATTCGCCGAAGGGCAAACGATGCACTTTACGCTTACGCGCGTCGTAGAACTGCACCCAGTCGGGGTTGATTTGGATCAGTCCGAGACGAATGCCCAAAGGACCCGTCACTTCGGCACGCAAATAAGCAGGAGTCATCAGAGCGAGATCGAGTTCGGTGCTCTCGCCGCCGGATGAAATACGGGCCTCGCCTCTCAGGGTTTTGAAGAAATGTTCCCGACCTTCGATGCGGGTCTTAAGGGCTTTGCAGTCACTTAGGGGCGTCGACGGACGGGCTCGCCGGTGATCGGCGGGATCCTGCTTCGACGTGCTGCAGGCGCTCAACAGCGCAACGACGATTGAGCAAACCATCGCAGGAATTCTCGTTGCTGCCGACACGCGAGTCGGGCGGAAGCTTCGCTTCGATCTGCTGAAGTTTCGTTTGGACCTTGGCAAGCATGTCCTGGTGATCGGGCTTAAGGTGCAACGCTTTGGCATAGTAGTCCCGAGCTTCGCTCAGACGCCCGAGTTTTACAAGAATGTCGCCTAAGTGCTCGACGATCACGAACTCCTGAGGAACCTTTTGGTACGCCTTCCACAGCGTCTCGTACGCGAGCTGGAATCGACCTTGGTTATAATAGACCCATCCCATCGAGTCCGTGATGAAGGGATCTCCGGGTTCGACCGACAGCGCCTTCTGTACGAACTTTTCGGCTTCTTCAAGATTCTTTCCTTGGTCGGCCCAGGTGTAACCCACGTAGTTGAGCGCGCCGACGTGCAATGGATTGATCGTGAGCACGGATAACATCGTTTTTACGCCTTCGTCGAAGTGACCCATTTTCTCGCAGAGCATCCCCTTCTGGAAAAGCAGCGCTTCGCTGGTGGGAAAGCGTTTGAGAGCCGCGCTCAGCACGCTCTCGGTCTTGGGAAAATCTTCGAGTTGGGAGTAATACTGAGCCACGAGGTGGTAGAGCGCCTGAGATTTGGAAGCGTCATCGATTTTTTCCGCGAGCACGACCGCTTGCTTGAGGCCGTCTAGAAGCGCGTCTTTGCGGTCGAGTTTCTGAAGGGCCTTCAGACGAAGTCCCATGGAGTCGTAATAAGCGCTGGAGTCGCTCTTGATGAGAACATAATTCTGCAGAGATTCCTCGGTGCGCGACTGAGCTTCGAGCAACATGCCAAGCATGAGGCGCAGCGTCCCGTTCTCGGGGTCGAGCTTCAGGAGATCGCGGAACTTCGATTCGGATTTGGGGAGATCCCCCACTTCGATCCACGCACGCGCCATCTGCAGAAGACCGTTCATGTCTCCCGGCTCGAGTTGAAGCAGGTTCTCGAAAGACTCGATGGCCTTGGGATATTCCTTGCGCTTCATGTAGAGACTCGCGAGTTTGCGATGATAAAGCGCATTGTTGGTGTAATGCGCGAGCCGCTCGTAGAGTTCCAGCGCGCGTGGCTCGTCGCCCATCTCTTCGCAGAGAATCGCGAGATAGGTCGAGGACTGATAGTAGGCGGGATCGGCCTGAAGGGATTTCTCGAAGGCTTCGCGCGCCTCCTTGGATTTGCCCATGTCGCGGTAAACGCGACCGATGCGATAGTACACGAACTCGGGAGCTTCGGTCGTCTTGAGAGCGGTCTCGAGTCTCTTGAGCGCGATCCAGTAGTCGTCGCGTTTGATGTCGATTCCGATGGCGAGATTCAAGAGTTCTTCGTCGTCGGGGGTTTCCTGCAAAAGTTTATCGAGGATCACGTAAGCTTCGGAAAATTTTTCGCGGGCGGCGAGTACGTTGACGAACTCGCGGCGAATTTCCGCATTCTTGGGGTCGAGCGCTATGGCTTTGTGGATCGAAACTTCCGCGGCATCAAGATCACCGAGACGAAACGCTTCGCGAGAAACGAGCAGTTGAAGCTGAGCGGACGCGGGATCTTCCAGGGCGGATTTTTGAAGCAGAGGCAGAGCGGTTTCGTCGCCTTGCATTTTGAGTAGCTGATAAACCAAGAACTGATGAGTGAGTTTGAGTTTAAGCGCCGCGCTGCTGAGACTTTGGTTGTCCTCAAAGGTTGGAGCGCGGAGAGGCTCCAACGAGCGACCGCCGAGCAAAGCGTCTTTGGTCACAACGCCCGCCGTACACGCCCCAAGGAAAAAAATCATTGCGAAGGAACTCCCCTTAAGCGCAAAGAATTTTATGCCCGAAGCCATATGAGTTCCTATCGGCCCTCCCCTGGGAGAACTGAAACTCAATTGAGCTTAACGCGACGAATTAAGCAGTGAAGATCCCGTTAAACACGGAGCTCGGCTTCGATCTCTTCGATGCTGGCGGTCGCTGTACCCACTTTGGCAACGACCACGCTGGCGGCAGCCACTGAAACGGCGCAAGCCAACTCAAGAGAAGACCCCGCAGCCAGAAGGGCCCCGAGAATAGCAACGGTGGTGTCGCCGGCGCCCGTCACGTCGAAAACGCTGCGGGCGAGCGCAGGAAAATGGCGGGCGACGCCGTTTTCCGGGAGCAAGGTCATTCCATATGCGCTGCGAGTGATAAGGACGTTGGGAATATCGAGCTTGTCGCGGAGACGCTTCGCGGCTTCTTCAACGCGCGCGTTGTCGCGGCCTTTATCGAGAGAAAAATCTTCCCCCAGAAGGATCTCGGCTTCCTGAACATTGGGTTTGATCAGCGAAGCGCCTTTGTAAGCCGAAGCGGTGGTCTTGCGATGAGGATCGACGAGCGTAAAGACTTTTCGGCTTTTCGCTTCGGCGAGACAGATTTTTAAAACGTCGGGAGTGAGCAAGCCCTTGGCATAGTCCTGCACGATGAGCACTCCGAACGAGTCCATGGATTTCAAGAGAGCGGAAATAAGCTTCTGCGCGATCTCCTTGGGGAGGGGTTTCGAACTCTCGTCATCCACGCGAAGGAGTTGATGCTGACTTCCGGCCAGAAAGCGCGTCTTGAGAGTGGTTGGGCGCGAAGGATCACGCACGAGTTCAGTCTTAAGCGAGCTGCCGAGTCCGCCGAGCATTTTCTCGAGCGAGTGTCCCAATGCATCGTCGCCGACAACGCTGAAAAGACTCTGCTTCACAGGAAGGCGCGTTCCGAGGGCCGCGATATTGGTGCACACGTTGGCCGTACACCCGAGACGGTCGTCGATACGGTCTTGATGGAGAACCGGTACGGGAGCCTCCGGCGAAATACGGTCGACCGATCCGAAGACGAAACGGTCGAGGCAAAGATCCCCGATGATTCCCAGCGACGCGTCCTTGCGAGCGGTTTTAAGGAAAGCGGAAAACTCGTTCAGAACTGTTTCGGCGACCATACTCGTCAGCGTAGAACTCCTTGCGGATTAAGACAATCCACTTCCTTGCCGATTTCGGCGCGGGGTTTTAGAAGGAAGAGATGCGCAGCGGTTTCAGTCTCATTCGCAACGGGGAAAAGCTTGGCTATCCGTATCTCGAAGCGCTGCTCTCGATCGCCCCGCTCGTCGATGAACTCGTCGTGGCGGTCGGAGACTGCGACGACGACACCCGCGCGCAATTGGAAGCGCTCGCTCCACGTTTGCCCTGCCCGCTCGTACTCTTCGATTCTCCGTGGGACGCTCAAAGCCGCAAAGGAGGTTTCGAACTTTCGCGTCAAACCAATCTCGCGCTCGAGCGTTGCCGCTTCGAAGTGTGCCTTTACATCCAGGCCGACGAAGTCCTTCACGAAGAAGACCTTCCGATTTTCAAACGCGACCTCGAGCGATTCGAAAAAGACGACGCCATCGACGCGCTCGCATTTCGATGGGTGCATTTTTACGGCGACTTTGAAACCATGATTTTCTCGCGCAAATGGTATCGTCGCGAGATTCGCGCCATCAAGCGCAGCCGACATCTGAGAAGTTACGGTGACGCTCAAAGTTTCCGCATTTTCGAAAACGGTGCGTGGTCGCGTCCGCGCGCGGCACTCAGCCAAGCCCGCTATCTTCATTACGGCTGGGTACGACCTCCTCAGGTCATGGCCGCTAAGAGCGAGGCACTCGACCGTCTCTGGCACGGAGAAGCGCGCGACGGACTGCATTCTGCCGAGAGCGTCTATCCAAAAATTTTCGGCATGATCCCCTACGATGGAACTCATCCCGCCGTCATGAAAGAGCGCATCGCTCGCACCGGACAGATCAGTGCCTTCGAAGGCAAGAACCTCTCTAAAAATCTCAAATACTGGCGATTGCTGCTGGATCAAAAATTTGAAAAACTCACGGGCTGGCGCCCAGGAGAATGGACAAACTACGCCTCGCTCAAAATCTACAAGTGAAGCCATTTGACGGGACTGGCGTGCCAGTATCCATCGGGTCTCCAGCGCTTGAAACTTTGCACGAGGGGCTGTGAAGGATAGAGTCCGGTCACGGGCCTTCCGGCGGCGTGGGCGATGTGGAGGGGACCCGTGCTCGACGAAAGCGTCTCCGTGCATGATGCGATATGGGCGACAAGCTCCTCGAGTTTGGAGAAACTCGGAAGAAGTTCAGCGCGGTCCGCGAGATCTGATTTTCGGAACTCCTCGATGCGCGCCGGGGCGGCGGTTCCGTGAATGAGAAACTGCACGGACTTTCCTTCGCTCTCGATGGCTTCGCGAGCGCGTTCAAGATAGCGACTCATGGGCCAATTAGGGGCCGATCCGCCGTTCGAGGCGACGATGAGAAGATCTGACGCTTTGACGGGTGAGGTCCACGACTCCGGAACTTTCAGCGCCGAAAGACCGCGGAACTCGGGAATCTGCCGTCCGCATCGCTCAAGAAAAGCACGTGCGAGATCGACGTTGTAGCTCATCTCACTTTTCTCGACGCGGCTACGATGCTGAGCAATGGATTTCCGGTAACTCCACATCGCGTTCAGCCGCGTACGCGGCCCCATGGTCTCCGTTAGCCAAAGCTTTCTGAAGGCGCGCACGGCTTCGGGACAATGGAAAAGCGAAAGACCCCTGAGCGTCGGTGAAAGTGTCGCAAGATCCGGCGGTACTTCCTCTTCGTCTGCCCACACCCCCGCGACGATCCCGTTGTAACGGGCCCACTCGCCGATAGGTCGGGCATACCGTGAGGTATGAAGCCAGATTCGTCCGAAGCCCGCGTCGCGCAAGAATCCCAGAGCCGGAAGACTCAAAACGAGATCGCCGAGACGATCGCAGCGGGAAACCAAAAGAGCATCGGATGTTGAAGTGGCCACGCCGTAACTCTAGAGCCCATCCGAAAACCTCGCAAGCGGCCCCAGCGGACTTGCTAGCTTCATCGTCTGCGCCTAACGTGGATTTCCGAATGAACAAATCGAAGGAGATCTCGCGTTTTCTCAAGGAGCGCCTCTACCAACAAAAACGCTGGCTCATTGGTTCTTTCATCTTCGCCGCGCTGACCGTCGGCATTGAGATCGCCCAAAATCAACTCACCAAAAATTTCTTCGACAAGGGACTCGGCCCGAAGGACTGGGACAAGGTCATCTCCATTTGCCTTGCACTGGTGCTCTACTTCTTCATCGAAGGCATACTGACGTATTTCCATCGTTACATGCTGCGTGCCGGTGCCGAAAGCATGGTCAAAAATCTGAGAAAAGAAGTTTTCGAGCGTTTCCTTACGCTTTCGCAGGCCCAATACGCCCCCTACACATCCGGTCGCGCAGTCAACCACATCATTTCCGACGTGAGCGTGATATGCCAGGGTCTGCATATCATCGCCGATCTTATCCAAAGCCCGCTGACGATCATCGGCATGCTCGGATACCTTTTCTATCTCAACTGGCAGCTCACATTAATTTGTTTCATCGCACTTCCGGTCGTGGGTATCGTTGGCAAAGTGTTGGGGTCGAGCGCGCGACGCAACCAGGGCCGTATCCAGAGCGTGCTGGAGCGACTCTCTAACCACATCATCGAAAGTATCCGTGGGATGCGTACCGCGCACGCCTTCAACCAGACGCCTCAACTCCGCGACGAGTTCGACGACAAACTGGGCGAGTCCTATCGTCTCTATCTGAAACTCGCGACGATCGAAGAACTCGCGGCCCCCCTTACGAAATGGGTCACAAGTTGGGTCGGCGCGCTTTTGATCGGTTGCGGAGCCTACTTTGTCATTCGTGATTCAAACCTCGCCGCCGCGGGCGACCCGCACGCCTTCACGACGGGCGCGCTCATTTCGTTCCTCATGGCAGCTGGCCGAATCCAGCAGCCTCTTCGACAACTCAATCAGGTCGCCATCCGTTTGCAACAGACGATGGCTTCGGCCGAACGCATCCACGACGTTTTGGGCGAGCCCCTCGATGTCGTGAGTCACGCCCAGCAAAAGATCCTCAGCTCCCCTCCACCCCGCCTCTCGAGAGCGCGCCTGAGCGACAACGTCAGTTTGAGTTTCAACGATGTCTCCTTCCGTTATGTTTCGCGCGACACGGATTCCACCAACCCTCTCGCGCTCCGCAATATCAACCTCGAGCTAAGCCCCGGCAAACGCGTCGCGCTCGTCGGTCGGAGCGGTTCAGGGAAAAGTACGCTCTCTCTTCTCGCGATGCGTTTCCTCGACCCCGTCCAAGGACAGGTCGTCCTCAGCGGCAAAGCTTCGACGGAATGGGATCTGCGCGCCTACCGCGATCACTTCGCGTACGTCTCCCAAGACGTCTACCTCTTCAATCGGAGCCTGAGGGACAATCTTCTCTTTGCGAATCCTCAATCGAGTGACGCTGATATCTGGCGCGCGCTCGAGAACGCCCATATCGCTGACTTTATCCGTACGCTGCCTCGCGGCCTCGAAACTCACGCGGGCGAATTCGCGGCGTCGCTCTCCGGCGGTGAGAAACAGCGCATCGCCATCGCTCGCGCCTTCCTCAAGGATGCGCCGATTCTCATTCTTGATGAAGCGACCTCGCAGCTCGATGCGCATTCCGAAGCCGGAGTACAACGCGCCCTGCATGAGCTGCTCGCAGGCCGTAGCGCGATTATCATCGCTCATCGTCTGACCACCGTTCGCGAAGTCAGCGAAGTGCTCGTTATGGAGCAAGGTCGCGTGGTTGAACGCGGCGAACCCCGCAGACTTCTGGAAGACGCCGATGGCGCCTTTTCTGAACTGTGGAAGGCGCAGGTCGAGGGCGCCGCCACGTGAGCGTTGCCATCTTCTCGGACTTGCACCTCAGCCTGAGTCGCCGCACGGATCACGAAGCCCTCTTCGTGAAAACTCTCGGCGATCTTCGCCGCGACGGCACGAAAGAACTTTGGCTCCTGGGAGATATCTTCGATCTCATGGTCGGCCCCTTCGAATTTTGGGCCGAACGTCATCCCGACTTCTTCGCGGAGCTCGAAGCCTGGCAGAAAGACGGACGTAGCGTAGTCTGGATTCAAGGAAACCACGATTTCTTTCTCGACGAACTCCTCGAGAAACGCGGCGTGATCGTTAGTGATGATTTCGTCGAACGACGCTTCGGGAACAAGCGCGTCTTTCTCGCGCATGGAGATCTCGTCAATCCGGATGACCACGAGTATTTGAAATGGCGCGCCTTCACGCGCAGCGTTTGGGTCCGCGCGGTCCTAAAAGCGCTTCCCTCTTTCGTACGAGATCCGATGCTCGTGAGTCTCGGCGAGAAGCTGAGCGACAAAAGCCGTTCCCAATCGCGCGACGGCGGCCGCCAGGATCTCGAAGATCTTTTCGTCCGTTATGCGAAAAGCAAATGGGGCGAGGGATACACCGGAGTCTGCCTCGGTCATTCCCACATCGAATCGTTCATCGATTCGGAGGATGGGAGATTTTTCGTGAACCTCGGATCATGGGTCAATTACTCGCCGCGCTGTGCTTTGTGGAATCCCGAAGAGTATAACTGTCCGAAGAGGTACTATGTCCGAATCGAAGGGCTATCGGCGTAAGCCAGTCTGGATCTACATCGTCGCCATTCTCTTCGTGCTGACGCCTTTCATTCATTTGATGGGAACGCTGAAAGAAGCCGGGGAACCCTTCTGGTATTCGCCCGAGGCCTGGTGGCTATGGAGCCGCCACCTGGATCCCGCTCCCGCCGTTATCTCGCTCATGCTGTGTATCGCCGGACTGGCGATCCTGCTCGTAAGAAGCTGGAGCTGGTGGCTCGGACTCTGCGTTCTGGGCACGCTCTGTCTCTATAACATCGTCTTGATCCGACACTCCTTCGCTGAAGATCCCTTCACGCAGGTTCTTGCGTCCGTAGGCAGCCTTTTGCTGCTCGTGCTGCTCTATTTCTCGGAATTCAAGAAACCTTTCCTCAACCGCCGTCTGCGGTGGTGGGAAAGCGAGCCGCGTTTTCGGGTGCGCGTTCCGGTCAACATTCAAAGCGCGGAACTGACGACAGCCGCCAAAGTGCAGCTGATGGATATTTCCAAGAGTGGGGTTTATCTCGAGCCCAACGTGGGCGAAAAAACTCTTTCGCTTCCTCATGACATTGTCGTAGAGGTTAACTCGGAGCTTCAGCTTCCTTGCCGATTCTCGCGTGCCACCGAACATGGAGGCAGCGCTTATCAGATCACTACAATCACGCGACACCAGGCGAGATACCTGCGCCGCTGGATCAAGCTTCTGTCGAAGGAACCCGACAGACTGGTTCGCTAAACGAAAACCTAGTTCACCTTGCAGTTCACTGCGACCTTGATCGGATCGACGATACGTCCGCCGAAATCCCGGTGGATCGAAAGCGTTCCGCGCGCATTGCCATTATCGTCGACCTTGGCATCGAGTCGCACGACACGGTTCACGGGAATGCCGCGTGCGTTCTGCTCATCCATTACGGAATAATAGAAGAGCTCTCCATCGATGTTCTTGTACTGCGACTCTTCGATACGAACGGAACTTCCGCCCGATACGAGAGTGGCATTGCCATCAATGGATGCGCCCGTCTCGTAAGACGTCGTGGCCACTAAAGAAACCTTGCCATCTTTCGACGCGCATTTGAAACCTTCGGCGTGAGCCGCGAAAGCGGCCAAGCTGCAACCCAGGGCTGCGAGAGTTTTGAACGACATAAAAAAGTCTCCTTCGAGAGACTCTAAGAGCAGGAGATGCTCCAAATTTAACGTATTGAATTTACAGTGTTTTAGTGGGAGCTCCGAGGGTTCCGGGACAAAGAGCGCGCAGCGCCTGCTCAAAGCATCGACACTTTCTATTCGGATTTCGCGGGACCGTGCTCGGACTTCAAGAGGCCCTCGAGATCTTCTTCGGAAAAGCTG
This sequence comes from Bdellovibrionota bacterium, assembly GCA_039920645.1. Taxonomy (GTDB): domain Bacteria; phylum Bdellovibrionota; class UBA2428; order UBA2428; family UBA2428; genus CAMCVE01. Next base: position 14,566 of record JBDSDI010000224.1, read on the forward strand.
CCGTCGGCATTGCAGCTGACGCGTACGGGACGGTTCTCTACGAGTGTCTCAATGTGCACGGGACGGTTCCAGATCTTGGCGATACTCGAAAGCGTCTTTTGCGTGTAGTCAGGGCGAAGCTCGGCGCCGTCGAAGCGGTGTACGAGCAAGAGCTCGCCACGGTTCCGGAAGTTCGCGTCGATGACCTCGATGACGGGTTGTCCGAAGTTCGTGAGCTGCGAGAGAAGCTGCGATTTCACTTTCTTGAACTCGAGGCTTTCAACCTCGTAGCGCTGTGAACGCTTATTGAAACCAAAGCTGAAAAGCTTCTGGCGACGGCAGAAATCTTCGGTCAAGAACTCGTCGATGAAAGTCAAATCGCTGTAGAGCTTGCGCACTTCGAAGATCTTATCGCGACCTTTGTCGAGTTTCTTATCCCAGCGGGCTTTGGCCTGATAGTCGTCGCATTCGTCCCATTCCTTGCCGAAGTGTCCCTTGTTCCAACGCTCTTCGATATCGCGGAAAAGTTCGATACCGACTTTGTAAGGATTGAGTCCACCGGGAGGCGTCGCCATGGTTCCGCTGTGAACGTCGGCGAAGTCGATGATTTCGGAGTCGTGCAAAAGGCCGCCCGTCATGAGTTTCGAATGCCAGTAAGATGCCCAGCCCTCGTTCATGATCTTGGTCTGTCCTTGCGGAAGATAGTAAAGAGCTTCGTTACGCACGATCTCGAGACAATCCTGCTGCCACGCCTTGAGCGGCGCATGCTGCAGAAGGAAGCCAAGGACGTCGCGTTGCGGGCGACTCGGGAATTTTTCTTCCTGAACGCGGGAGTCTTCCGCTTTTTTCTTTTGCTCATCCATATACGAAGGCGGATTCACGTATTTGTCGAGATACGACTTCGTCGGAATTTTTACGGGCGCCTTTTCGGCGGCTAGGCTTTCTTCGGTCTGCGGGACGGGATCGCGACGGATCACCCCCGCATGGGGATCAAGAAGGTTATCGAGCGAAAGACAGCAGTCGATAAATTCTTCGACGGTATCGACGCCAAATTTTTCCTGGTGGCGGCGCACGCGAAGCGCATGGTTCGCCATCTCGTCGAGCATGCGGCGGTTGGTGCGTGCGAAATAGGCGTTCTTCTTGAAGAAGTCGGAGTGGCCATAGACGTGCGCCATCACAAGCTTCTGATCGAGAAGCGAATTCGAAGTGAGCAAGTAGGCGTAGCAAGGATCGGTGTTGATCACCATCTCGTAAATTTTCGAAAGACCGTAGGTGTAGCTCTTCGAAAGCTTGTCGTATTCCATGCCGAAGCGCCAGTGGGGATAGCGCGTCGGGAAACCGCCAAGCGCGGCTAACTCGTTCATCTCGCGGTAATCGACCATCTCAAAAGTGACTTCGAAAAAATCGAGACCGGCCGCTACCGCGCGTTCGCGGATCTTGTCGCGCCATTGAAGAAGTTCTTTGGGGGGAACGCGTGAGCTCGTCATATTCTAACGCCCTGCCTTGAAGAATCTTCCGATCGCATCGTAGATATCCTCGCGTCCCGCAATGCGGGTCGCGACGAGTCGTTCGTTATCGGGGAAACTCTCCAGGAGATCCTTGAAAAATTGTCCCGAGCCGTAACGACTTTCGACTTGTCCGTAGGCGAACTGATTCGTAATCGGAATGATCTTGTCCTTGAGAAGCTCCAGACAAAGTTTC
>JBDSDI010000225.1:0-11729 GCA_039920645.1 Bdellovibrionota bacterium
AAAACTTCGGCGAGATTGGATTCGTCGTCGCGCAGTTCTGCGAGACCCTTCCACAATTTCGGCATGTGCGTTTCGAAGTGTCGGGCCATCGTGTCGGCCCGGAAGACGAACATGCCCGCGTTCCAAACGTAACGCTCGGTCGCCAAAAATTCCTCAGCTTTCGTGATCGAAGGTTTCTCGACGAATTTCCTCACCTGAGCGACTCCGCTACCGGCCGAAACTTTCGAGGACAGCTCGATGTAGCCGTAAGCGTCCGAGGCGTGCGTGGGCCGAATACCGCAGGTTACGACGAAGCCTTTGGCCGCTTCATCGGCGGCAAGACGGATCGCATCAACGAATGCGGCAGGTTTGGCGATGAGATGATCGGAAGGAAAAATTCCGATGACGGTGTCCAAAGCCCCACGGCGAAGCACGCGGTGTGTGAAATACGCAACAGCCGCGGCGGTATTACGGCGTGAAGGTTCTCCGAGAACCTCCGCTTTCATCGAATGACGATTGAGAAGTCCCTGCGTGGGATAAACGAGACGCTCGCTCGTAAGAACGGTCAAGCGTCCGAGAGGCGCGAGGCGTTCCAAGGTCTCAATGAGCAGAGGTCGGCCCCGACCCGCGAGATCGTAGAATTGCTTGGGCATCATCTCCCGAGAAATCGGCCACAGGCGGCTGCCCGCTCCACCGGATAGGACACACAGTTCCAATTTTAGACTCGCCATCTCTCCCTAGGTTTTTGTGGCTCGGCGGCCTCCAGTCAAGAGCCCCGAAATTTCCGTGTGGCGGATCATTGCGAGCTTTGAAAACAGGTCCTAGTCTCCAAACTAAGATGGCAGTCACACGAGTTCCTTTCATCGATCTTCTTCGTTTTGAAAACGGCTTTATCGAAAGCGTTGGATCTCGCGTGAACGAGGCCCTTAGAACGGGCCATTTTGTATCAGGTCCCGAGGTCGAAAGCTGCCGGTCTGCTCTTCAGAAATACTCTCAAAGCGAGAGCGTCGCCCTCTGCGCCAACGGGACGGATGCGATTCAACTGGCCCTTCGGGCGGCGGGTGTCGGAGTCGGCGATAAAGTGATCGTTCCGAACATGACCTTTTGGGCAAGCTTCGAAGCCGTCGCCAATGTCGGCGCCGAACCCATCCCGGTCGACGTCGAATGGGAGACGTTGCACCTGAGCCTCGCGAAAGTCGAAGAAGCCTGCGAGAAATTCAAACCCCGCGCGCTGCTTATGGTCCATCTCTACGGATGGGCCGCTCCGGACACGCTCGCAATTCGCGATTTCTGCAAAACAAAAAAGGTGCTTCTCATCGAGGACTCCGCTCAAGCCTGGGGCACCACCCTCGACGGAAAATCCGTCATCGGCGAAGCTCCGATCGCCACGACGAGCTTCTATCCCGCAAAAGTCCTCGGCGCTTCGGGCGATGCCGGCGCAGTTTTCGCGAAAGATCCCGCGGTCTGCGAGCTGGCAACCCGCCTCTCCAATCACGGACGCCTCGACCACTACGAACACGGTTGGGTCGGATGGAACTCGCGCGTCGGCGTCTACGAGTCGATCTTCCTCGAGGAAAGCCTCAAACATATCGACGCACGTCTGGCTTCGCGTCGTCGCGTGACCCAACTTTACCGCATGGAACTTAGCGGACTTCCCCTCGAGTTTCTCTCGCCCGCCAAAGGTGTCGGCGAGAATGGATACCTCTCCGTGGCGCGCATCGACGCCGCACTTCGCCCGAAACTCATCGACTTCTTGAAGTCTAAGAGCATCGGTCACGGCACGGTATACCCCGGAGCCATGAGCCGCCAGCCCGGCACCAAGGGCTGGATGAAACAGAGCCTCGACACCGGCAGCGCGGACCGTATCGCCAAGAGCGTTCTGAACCTGCCCTGCTTCGCATCCATGAACGATGACGAAGTTTCGTACGTCATCGACAACGTAAAGCACTACTTCAAGGCACAAATCTGATGGCGACGCCTAAGAAAACTTTCGAAGTTCATGGCCACCGCGGTGCCCGCGCGCATCTTCCGGAAAATACCCTCGAAGGATTCCGCTACGCACTCGAAGTCGGAGTCGATGCGATCGAGATCGACGTGGCACTTACGCGTGAAAAAATTCCCGTAGTCCTCCACGACCGCGCACTGAACGCGGCACTCTACCGCTGGAAAGCGCTGAAGGGCCTGGAGACCATCAAACAGGATCCGGTGCAGCTCATAAAAGATCTGCCGCTCTCCGAGATCAAGCGTCTCGACGTCGGATCGATCGCCAACCCCGATTTCCCCGAACAGCGCCTCGCTCCCGGAGCCATGGTCCCCACCTTGGAGGCTTTCGTGAAGCTTATGATGGCGGATCCGGCCAAACCGAAGCTGAATATCGAGATCAAAACGCATCCTTTCAGCACTGCAGAAAACCACGAGCCCGAGGATTTCGCCGAAGCGATCATCGGCCTGCTCGAATCGCACAAGGTTCCCTATGAGCGCGTGCTCTTGCAGTCCTTCGACCCGGCTTCGCTTCTCGCCGTGAAAGACCGCGATCCCGCTTGGCCCGCGTCGTTTCTGATCGACGCCTGGTCGGACGACGTTCCCGACGTTGCCCTCGAGCTCGGCGTTGAAGCCGTTTCGCCACGCCACGATCTCCTCACGCCCGAGCGCCTCGTGCGATTGCGCGCTGCCGGGCTCGGCATTTACGTATGGACCGCCAATACCGAAGCCGATTGGGAACGCCTCGCCACCCTCGGAGTCGACGGTATCATTACCGACGACCCGAAGGCCTGCCTCGCATTTCGCGCGCGCTAATCGCGTTTATTTATCGAAAGAAATTTTCCGCATGTAGTGGTTGTCGTAACCACCGGGATGCTTCACGAGATACTTTTGATGATAGTCTTCGGCGGGGTTAAATCCCCCACCCTTCTCGAGACTTGTCATCACTTTGCTTTTCCACGCGCCTGACTTCTCGACTTTGGCCATGAAAGTCATAGCTTCCGCTTTCTGTTTTTCGTCACGATAAAAAATCGCTGAACGGTACTGTGTCCCGCGATCGTTTCCCTGAGCATTCAATGTCGTAGGGTCGTGCATCTTGAAAAAATGGTCGAGAAGTTGGGCGTAACTCACTTTTGATGGATCGAAGGCGATCTTGACGGTTTCGGCATGACCCGAGCGACCGCTACTGACGGCTTCGTAACTCGGTTTGGCGAGCGATCCGCCTTCGTAACCAACCTCCGTTGAAGTCACTCCCGGAATAGTGCGGAAACTTTCCTCCACGCCCCAGAAACAACCCGCCGCGAGTTCCGCGACCTCCACCTTAGATTGTGGCTTTTGTGCCAAGGCCGAGGCCACAACCGCAACGCCGAAAACAAGAGAAGAAAGAAACCGTATCGTCATGAAATCCTCCGTAGGTGCGAACTGCTAAGAGTCAGTGTTTCTCGGCAGCATAACGTTACAGTTATTTTTCAGATGCGTTCTTGGGGTCGGTCATGCGCCCCTTGAGAAACTTCACGAGAGTTCTCATGACGGGAATGCGCTCGTAAACGAAGGCACCCATATCGAAATAGTCGCGATGGTAAAACGCTTTGCCCGCGCGCATATCGATCACCGAAATTCCATCGACGGCGTACTCCTCGCCGCCGTTAAGACCGGGATGCTTGAGCGTCATCTTCCATGGAAGCACGTGACGTTCGCCATCGATGCTCTCGTGTCCGAAGTCCCACTTTATAAACTCGAGACCTTCGTACTGATGAGCGTAGTGCGCGCGAATACGATCCGCGCCCATGAGGTCGACCGTTGGATCTTGGAAATGCGCGTCCATCGCGTAAAATTCATTCACGAGCGGCATCGTATTCTTATTGAGACGCGAGAAAAATTCCTGAGGTGTGAGGGCTTTTGAAGACATGCTTACTCCAAGGGCAAGACTACCGATAAGAATGAATCGCTTCGACATGTCTTCATGATAACGAGAAAAGATCGACTTAATTGCCCGGAATTATAAAGTTTTGTTCATAGTCTTTGACTCTATGCGTTGTTTTCTGTATGTCGGAGCCACATGACGACTTCAGACCACAATAACCCCAGACTTATCGGCATTGGTTTCGCGATCCTCACGGTTCTCACCGTGAACCTCAGCTCCCTGAATGCTCACGCGGATGAAGCGCTGAAGATTCCTACGGTCGCGACCGCAGACAATCTCGAGACCTTCGAGCTCACGGGCGACCTCACTGCCGAAGAGCAATTCGACGCCGAGCAGGCCGAACATGCTGAATCTTCGGGCGAGTTCGATCGCTTGAATGACTCCCTCTCGAATAAACTCGCAGAGAGCATGACCATCATGAGCGGCAAGTCCCCCAACGTCGTGATCGAAATTTTTCAAAACGCGGGTAATGTCGGCAAGCAATTCCTCATCGCGCGCGAATTTGGCCGCATTCGCTACGTCTTTGCTGTCTCCGCTGCGGGCCATGGCAAGTCGACTCCTTCGGGCGTTTACGGTGTTGAGAGCCAAGAATGGCGTCATATGTCCGGGCTCTACCCCAGCGCCGGTGAGAACAATATGGACCATGTGACTTTCTTCAACGGCGGCATCGGTTTCCACTCCACCACCACGGGTCTCTACCGTAACCTCGGTCGCGCCGATTCTCATGGATGCGTCCGTATGGGCCGTCCCGAATCGCGCAAGATCTACATGCTCATCAAGAACAATGGCGCTGCAGCCACCATTATTTCGCGCAAAGTTGGCGATGCTCAGGACGGCGAAGTGGGCCTCATCAAAAAGATGCTCGCCAAGGACTTCAACTTCGTTCAGTGGATGCTCGACAACAAGAACAAGGGCGACATTCCTTTCAACGAGAGCGAATACCGCGCTTACCTCGAGGGATCGCTGCCCGACAGCGTGATCAAAGAGAAAATGAAACGCATGGGTCTGAAGCAAATCATCGAAGTTCCCCGCGATCAGGACCTTGGGCCTTTCAGCGCTCCGGGCCTCATGTCCGTCGCCCAGTAAGCGTGTAATAGAGTGAGCGCTGAGGGGGCCAACCCCCAGCGTCTTCTCCAAATCTTAACCAAGCTCGTTCGCCCGGCGCCCAGGAAACCGGGTAAAATCAGGACGTGATCTGCACGCGGAAGCTCCTATTATCTCTGAGCCTGGGCACCGCCTTCGCATCCTCGGCGTTCGCTGCTGCCAGCAAAGCGGAGCAGATCGCGACCCTCAAAAAGCAAATTCATTTCCTCGACGCGACAGGAAACAGCGCCTCCAAAGCCCTCAAGGTCGCCGAACTCAATGAGCTTCTCGCGGCGTCGGCCCTGAAACCCACCGCTTTCTCGCCCGCGGAGACCGCTAAGATCATGCGCAAGGACATCGGAGCCGTTGTCGGCGTCGAGCCCGAGAACGACGAAGAGGCCGAAGCTGAAGTCAAACTTCCCTCTCAACCCGGACTCACGACAGCTTCGAACACCGACAAACCTCTCGACGTGGATGCCCCGTGGTACGACGACGTGATCGAAACGTTAAAGAACTGGGATAGCTATTCCAAAAGCGTGCAAAAGGAACTCGCGTACAAGATCTACAACGTGATTCATGCCTTTCCCGGAACCGTTCGCGGAGCTAGCGAAACACCACCCGCTCCCGTGGCTACACCGGTGCCTGCACCTGCTTCTACCATTGGGGTAGATGGCATCCCGCTCATTACAGTCAGCAAGTCCGCCCGCTCAGGCGATCTCAAAAAAGACCGCACAAAAAATATCGAAGGATACATTGAGAAAAAATCCGGATTCAAATTTTCGCCGCACTTAAAATCCGAACTCGGCAAAATTTCAACGACACTGCTGGAAGACCTGGACGCCGGCGACCAAAATCCCGACAGCGCTTATGCCAAACTCGGCGAACTCCAGGAACTTTACCGCGGCGCCGATGCCGTCACGCCCGTCCGCGATATGAACTTTGATACGATCGGCTGGCTCTCGGCACCTTCCGTTGACGTGGCCTATCCGAAAAAAGGCGGAGGCTTCGAATACGGAGGGTTCCCTCTCGATAAAACACGCCTCTGCGAAAAGAGTGTTTTCGTTGACACCCAAGGCCGCTCTCTCAAACGAAGCTGCGACGAAGACCACCGCTTCAACGTGAAGCAAATGACGAGCCTCTCCAAAGCCTATAATAAGCTCAGCGACCCCGACGACAAGAAGCTCTTCTGGACCGCCTTCATGGGCTGCACGGGTTACCAGGAAGTTGGAACGGCGTGGGCCATGGGCAAGAATAAAAAGGTCGTCCCTCTTCCTGCCGGCACGAATATCAAAGAGATCAGCATGAAGCGTCTCGTGCTGTCACAAGATCCAGAAGATCCGTCGTCGTGGAAGTCGACGTACGGCTTCGGCGACGACGGTTTTAACCAGCTCGCGGCTTTCCAAAAAAATCCCGGTTATGCGAGCGGCTTCGATCCCAACGGTGGGAACCTGTATCCCTGCGTTAAAAAGTGGAACGCTGATTTTCCCGATCTCGCTGTTCCGGAACAGACACATAAACGCACGAACGGATCGCCGGTATCGGGCTACGATCTCAAAGCGCTCCGCAAACTTCTTGTTGCCAAGCAGCAGAAGTTCAATCGCTACTGCGGCACGTCCAAGCTCTTCTCAAATTTTGCAGCCCAAGCCGCGGCGAGCCTGCACGATGGCGGCCCCTCGGGCCCCGCTTGCGTGTCACCCTTCAACAAATTCTACAATCACTTTGGATCGAACATGTGCACCTCAGGTGCGGTCACGGCCTGCATGGGCAAGTTTGTCGACTACAGCACCAACACGGTCAAGGTGGGGTTCATGAACGCCGCAATGGTCCACTACCGAAATTCTATGCGTAATCCAACGTCGCCTCAGCCCGCGTCGGTTCCGAGCCCTAAGAAACACTAAGGACGCCATCGCTCAGGCGAAGCGGGTGCTACTCCGCCGTGCGGTGTCTGAATTTTTCGATTTTGATCGAGAGACGCGTGAGCCACGGACGCGAGGCGTAGTACACCCCGATCGCGGGAAGCGGAATCAACACCGCCCATACGATGATGCCGCCCAACGCGGCGAACGCGTAGTGCCGAGCAAAATCTACCGGGGATTTTTCGAATTCGTGCAGAAGCGCAGGCAGAGAATAACTCGTTACCGGATTTCTGAAGAGCCAGTCGCCTGCCTTGAGAAAAGGCACGAGCAGCGCGACGTGCAGAGGAAACGCGAGATAGTTCACAAGCTGAACGGCAACGTGATTGAGCTTGCGCAAGTAGCCAATGACGATACAGAGAATGGTCGTGGTCCCAAGAATGGGAAAGAGTGCGATGGCGAAGCCCCATGCCAAACTCGAGGCGAGTTTGTCGGGGCTCGTGCCTTGTTTGAGCTGCCCGATGAGGGGCGTGATCACGCGGCGATGCCCAAATTTCTTAAAGCTCGCCACGATACTCATAGTGATCAGTGCTTAGAGAACCATTCTTCGAGGCCTTTGTTGTCGGCCTTCATTCCGGTTTCGCCTTTTTTCCAGTTCGCAGGGCAGACTTCCCCATGCTCGGCGTGGAACTGCATGGCATCCAAGAGACGCAGGTACTCGTCGACGTTGCGGCCGAGCGGCAAGTTGTTGATCGTGACGTGCTCGACGATGCCATCTTTGTTGATGAGGAAGAGGCCGCGGAACGCGACGCCGTCATCTTCGAAGAGAGTGCCGTAGCTACGCGCGATAGTCTTGTGGAGATCCGAGATGATGGGATACTTCACGCCTTCGATGCCGCCCTTGTTACGCGGAGTTTTCAGCCAAGCCAGGTGACTGAACTTGCTGTCGACGGAGCATGCGATGACTTCGCAATTGCGCTTTTTGAACTCTTCGATCTTATCCGAAAAAGCGTGAAGCTCGGTCGGGCAAACGAATGTGAAGTCCAAAGGGTAGAAGAAGAGGCAAACGTATTTGCCTTTGAAATCGTTCAGAGTGATTTTTTTGAAGTCCGTGCCGACAACGGCTTCGCCTTCGAAATAGGGTGCTTTTTTTCCGACCAACGTTTCCATATAGAGAACCTCCCAAAAAATAGAGTACGGGGGAGTTCTAGGGCGTGTCGCTGCGTCTGTCCACTCGCCTCAGATTGGCGCTTTGAGAAGCTGACGCAAGCGTTGCGGCAAGAAACTCGATGTCTTCTGGAAAGCGTCGACGAAACTGCCGTCGCTAAAGAAGAAGCGTTCCATGAAGCGCGCGCGCTTATAGCCACTGAGGAAACGGGATTTTTCCTGTCGACGCCAGTCTTCAGTAGCCAGAATGAGGCTCTGGCCGCGCGGCACGCCTTTCAGGGTTTCGATGAAACGTGCGGCCTGAAGGATCGAGTCCGAAGCCTCGAGGTTCAGCGCGGGATTGAGTTTTCCGATGCTCGCGCCCAAAGCCCAAACTCCAGGACGATAGAATCCGGCATAGCCCCACCGCATGACGGAACTGCGTTCCTGGGGTCCTCTTTCGGAGAGCACCTGAGCCTTCCATGCTGTTGGCGCAACCCCCCGAGGATCTTTCAGGGCGCGAAGCGCGCGTTGAAGGCTGTATTCGGAACTCGAGTAGAGACTGAAGATCTTACCCTGAGTCGGGTGGGTTTCGGAGATCGCGAGCGTCGCCTCGAAACGAGTGAACTCGAAATTGGGTTCATCATTCGACGCGTCCACGTTCGGAAGCCAAACCTCGGAGGCGCGCAAACTAGGGCGGCGCTCCAAATGAGGAAAGTAAGCGCTTACGGATTCGACCGTCAGCTGCTTCGGATCCAAGTCCATGATTTCGAGAGCAACGCCGCGTCCTGAGGGCAAGGGAGTCAAAGGGAAAGCCTCCGTCCGACCCCCCAACTGCGCGAAGAGTTCACCGAGCTCGAAGCTGAGTTGGGCGCTCGAGACCCAACGGTCGACGTGCGACGTGCGATCGAAAATACCGGTCATTGTGTCTTTGCCGACTTCGGCCCAGGACGAAAGCAACGGCGCTTCTTCGAGGAAAAAATAGGGACGCGTTTGTCGACGGAACGCTTCTTTGAGAAGAGCTACGACCGGTGTCCGCAATCGCAAGGGTCTCAACGGTGCGCCCGAGGACTCGGACGGACCCTTCATGAGCGTGACCTCGTAGCCCATGTCGAGAAGGCGCAAGCCGACATAGAGCAAGGCCGGCGAGTTGCCGTAAAGGCGAGCCACTTGAGACATCCCGTCCATTCTACGGTCTTGGCGCTGGAAATCAAAAAATGAGGAGTTTTTTAAATAGCGTGACCGCCCCATGACTGTGAGGCGGCAGCGCGCTATATCGATGGCCCATGAACGTTGTTGTGACAGGTGCTACTGGATTCATCGGAACTCGTCTTACTCAGCTCCTTCGCGAGAAGGGCTATCAGGTAGAGGGCGTCGACCCTCGCCAGTCGGGGTGGGAAAACAAAGTCGAAACCGCCGACGCTGTCGTTAATCTCGCGGGCTCACCGCTCTTTGGCAAACGCTGGACGACGCTCATCAAATCCGAACTCCACGACTCGCGCGTGAGCGCCACCCGCAAGATCGTCGAAGCGATGGGACGCGGTCAAAAGAAAGATCCCAAACCTCGCGTTCTCGTCAGCGGATCCGCGATCGGATTCTACGGCGCGACGGACGACGAAGTGCTCAACGAGACCTCTGCGGCGGGACACGATTTCCTCGCTTTCGTCTGCCGCGAATGGGAAGCCGAGGCCGAGAAGGCCCATCTCCACTACGGTATCCGTACCGTGCTCTTGCGCACCGGCATCGTTCTCGGAAAAGGTGGCGGCGCACTCAAACAAATGCTGCCTCCTTTCAAGCTCGGCCTGGGCGGTCCTATTGGCAACGGTCAGCAGTGGATGTCGTGGATACAGCTCGACGACATCTGCAATCTCATCATTCACGCGATCACGCACGATGCCGTGAAGGGTGCCTTGAACGCAACGGCTCCCACACCCGCGCGTAACAAAGATTTCACCAAGACCCTCGGCGCCGTTATCGGACGTCCGACCTTCTTGCCGATTCCGTCGATTGGCCTCTACCTGGCCTTCGGAGAGTCGGCCCATATTCTGAGCACCGGTCAGAAGGTCATGCCCGAGCAAGCCTTGGCGACGGGTTTCCGCTTTAAATACGCGGCCTTAAATGAAGCCCTTTCGGCCTCGATTAAATAAGCTTTTCCATCGCTAAGAGGAATTGACGCGCAGCGTAATTTCAAGTAGAAGCCGATTCGGTGAAAACGTTGAGATTGCTGCAAGATTCCCAGTGCCTTTTACGACTTACGCTCGTTCTCAGCCTGGGAACGTTGCAGGCGCGCGCAGCCGAACAAGGTCCCTCGGATCGCGACCTGACACTTCACCTTCAAAGCAACGCGACTCTTCTGAAAAGTTCCCCTGCCGGCTCCGCACGCCGTTTCGACGACGCTCTCGAAAATCTTTCCCGCCTCTCCGATGCCGGTCTCGCCCATCTCGCGCAAGATGCGAAGGAGCTTAGCGCTCCCGAGAGTCTCAACGCGCTTCTCATGCAGCAGATCGCCAACAAAGTTTCTCAGCAGCGCGGAATCGCGATTCCCGCCAAGGGCAACATCGGTCAGGCTCGCCAGCTCTTCGGCGACGCGCGCGGCGGCGGACTCCGGCTCGAAGGCCGCCAATTGTTGGATTTACTTCGCAACGAAATCCGCGACGACGCCGCAAAGGTCGAGATTCTCGCCGCCTTTGATGCCTCCCTTAGCAAGCAACTCGCCGCCTTCGACAAAAAAGTTCCCGAACTCTTCGGCTCCGACGCTTTCCATTTGGCGAACGGTGTGCAGCAGGTTTTCATCCAACGCCTGAGCATCGAGTACTTCAAGCGTCTGAGCCCCGAAGAAAAACGCCTCATGCTGCTCGACGCTCTCGAGTCCGATCCCCACGCTAAGACTCCGCAGCTCGGATTCGATGTCCTTTTCCGTCACGCAGGACCTCAGTATCAAAAGCTTCTGCAGATCATCGCACGCGACGAAGGCCTTGATCCCGCATTCGCTAAGACCCTCAAGAAACTCGAATCTTCCGTCCCCGAATCCCCCTTTGCGCTGATCGACGTCCAGCTGCGTGAGAGCATTCCCGACGTCTATCCTTCGAAACTGCGCATCGTTTCCGAGACTCCGCTCGGCAGCGGCACCCTCGCGCAAACCTACTCCGCCGTCTCGATTGAGAATGGCGTCGAGAGTCCCGTCGCTCTGCGGGTGCTTCGCCCCGGAGTCAGCGAGCGTATCCGTCAGGAAACAGAGATTTTCGAAGAGATTACTCCCCTGATCGAGAACGATCCCGAACTGCAGGAAACGCCCTTCGCGAACTTCGGCATGATCTGGAAACGCATCACCGAAAACGTCAGCGAGGAACTGCACGTCGAGCTCACGGCCTCCAACCAGGTTCTCTTCCAAAACGTTTTCAAAAAACGCCCTTACTTAAAAACCGCTTCCGAAGGACTCACGAGCGACCTGCGCGTTCCTAAAGTTTACTTCCCCGAACTCGCGCTAAAAGGCGTGCTCGTACAGGAATTCGTCGACGGCATCAGCTTCGAGAGACTCGGCCGCGAAAATCCCAGCGCGGCACGCGCGGCAGCCATCGACTTTGCGACGCTCTGGATGCGCGAAGCGCTTTACATCACCGGCTACCATCACTCCGATCCCCACCAGGGCAACTTGCGCGTCGCCGCTGCCGCAAGCGCGCGTCCTCAAGTCTACCTGCTCGACTACGGAATGATCGGCCACCTCAGTGAAACACAGCGCTCGGACCTGATTCTTCTGGGCTACG
>JBDSDI010000226.1:0-5519 GCA_039920645.1 Bdellovibrionota bacterium
TTATATTATCCGGGTAATATTCTTTCTAGAAGGAGCTTCTTATGAACCTCGCGGAAACCTATACGGCATTTGATGGAACCACATTCGTCGCCAAAGGCCCCTTGGAGAGCGTTGTCGCCAAGATCAAGAAAATCTCCGCTAAAACAGCGCCCACCGCGCTGCTCATTTTCAGCGACACCACGGGAGTAACCATCGATCTTGACCTCAGCGGTTCCCCGAAAGAAATCGCGGCCCGCATGCGCATCTACCTTCCGCGCGAGGAAAGCGAAAGCTCCAAAGGTCCTGGCCGCCCTCGGCTCGGTGTCATCGCACGCGAGATCTCGCTCTTGCCTCAGCACTGGGAATGGCTCGCCACTCAGTCCGGAGGAGCATCGGCCTCGCTGCGCCGTCTGGTCGAAGATGCAAAGAAAAGTTCGCTTACAAAAAATCTCACCAAGCAGGCTCAAGAAAGGACCTACAAGTTCATCTCCGTGCTCGCAGGCGATTTGCCCCGCTACGAAGAAGCGCTTCGGGCCCTCTATCGCAAGAATGAAGACGGTTTTAGAGAGGAAATTTCCGCGTGGCCGAAGGACATTCGCCGTCACGCGCAAGAATTGGCCGCTCCGGTTTTCGAGAGCGAACAAACTTGAGACATTTTATTGAGGGTTCGGAGAGAGTGCTTTGCGGATCCGACGGATCGCCCAAGGAATACCGATCATCAACACCAGGATAATTGTCATCGCCAGGTTGCCGTCGCCAAGCACATCGCTAAGCCACAAGGTGCTGACCATGAGAAGCGTGAAGTAAATCATGTCACCGGTGATGGCGATGAGCCACCCGGTTACGAAACCATGACCGGCAGCACGTGCCGCCGCTCGGCCCGTCATGGGATCTACACCGAAAGAAATCATGACCAGTGCGATCGGACCCGTCTTCGTCCCATAGTAAGACGCCGATTTGCGCACAGTCTTTCTCATGAGATCGATAAAACGGCCCAGAAAAGAAACGTGCCGACCGATGAAAATAAAGGTTTTCATGAGCGGCTCGAAGACACACGCGAGGACCACGTCGGAAATAAAATAGAGAAGCATCATGATCGGCCACGCGATACCGCGCGTGCGCGCCAGAAGGACACCCCCCGGAATCCCTCCTCCCACGGGGATGAGGAAAAGCAGAAACACTTCCCAGGCGCTTTTGAGTGCGATCATTTCTCGAGACGGTGGCAGTCGACCCACTGAAGCCTAGATTTCGAGGGGAGAGTGTCGACAGAAAAGAGGATTTTTTTGAAGAGATTGATGCGCATAAATTTTTCTAAAAAAGAGGGGGACTAAAAACCAATCTCGTCGAATCTATCAGAGCTTTTTGCGTTGGACAGGCAACTTAAAGAGGAAAGCGCACGCACTGTGCCGTCCCGGTCGTGATAAACTTCCAGAGTGCCCACACCGCCATCGTCGAACTTTTCTGCCTTCCGTACGGTTCCTCGAACCGGCGTTATTTTCGTCACCACCGAAGCTCAACGCATGGGTTTCGGCAGCGATCCCCCCGAACAATGGATCAATCTCGGCCAAGGTATGCCCGAGTGCGGAGCACTCCCCGGCGCCTCGCCCCGTATCGAGTCGATCGTCCTCGACGACCTGACCCATGAGTACGCACCGGTTCCCGGCATCCACGAACTTCGCGACGCCGTAGCCCAAATGTATAATCGCCGTTTCCGTCGTGGCATGAAAACTCAGTACAGCGCCGAGAACGTCGCAATTTCAGCGGGCGGTCGAGTAGCCCTCACGCGCGCAGCGGCCTCGCTCGGCACTATTCACCTTGGGCATTTCATGCCGGACTACACCGCTTACGAAGAGCTTCTCGATATCTTCCGACTCTTCACTCCAATTCCGATCGTGCTCGAATCTGAGAAAGCCTATGAGTACTCGGCAAGCGATCTCGAAAGAGAAATTATCGGTCGTGGCCTCGGCGCACTCTTGCTCTCAAATCCCTCCAATCCCACGGGCCAACTCTTGGCCGGGGAAAAGCTTGCGAACTGGATCGCCATCGCACGCCGCTTGAACTGTTCGGTTCTCTTCGATGAATTCTATTCTCACTATATTTGGAATGAGCACGGCCCCATGATCTCCGCCGCCCGATACGTCGAAGACATCGAAAAAGATTCCGTGATCCTTTTCGATGGTCTGACCAAGAACTGGCGTTATGCAGGCTGGCGCATCGCTTGGACGGTCGGACCGAAGTCCGTGATCGATACAATTTCTTCGGCAGCAAGCTTCCTCGACGGCGGCGCCGCTAGGCCGTTGCAAAAAGCCGCGATTCCCCTTCTCGAAGATTCCGTCATCGACGCCGAAAATGCTGCCATCCAAAAAGTATTCCTTCCCAAGAGAACCTTCCTGGTCGAGCGTTGCCGCAAAATGGGCATGCAGATCGATCACGACCCTCAAGGAACATTCTACGTCTTCGCCGACCTCTCGAAACTACCCGCGTCGATCTCGGACGGAATGTCATTCTTCAGAGCCGCACTCGAAGAAAAAGTAATTACGGTTCCCGGCGAATTCTTCGATGTGAATCCCGGCAAACGCCGTCAAGGACACACCTCCCGCTTCAGCCGTCACCTGAGACTGTCTTTCGGACCTACGATGGAGCATGTCGTCGAGGGATGCCGCCGGCTCGAAGCCATGGTCGCTAAAAAAGCGTAATCCCCTCGAGATTGAGAAGGGTGGCCTTCACGTTGAGGCCACCGGCAAAACCCGTCAGCGTGCCGTTCATGCCGATCACGCGGTGACACGGAACGATAATTGAAATGGGATTGCGTCCATTGGCTGCACCCACCGCGCGCGAAGCCTTCGGCGAATCGATTTTCTTAGCGAGTTCGCCGTAACTTTGAGTCTTGCCGAAGGGAATCTTGCGAAGCGCTTTCCAGACCTTCTTTTGGAAGTCGGTACCGATCGGATCCAGGGGCAAATCAAAACGCGTTCTCTTTCCCGCAAAATATTCTTTGAGTTGTTTTTCGCCTTCCAAAAGAACGGAGTGCTTGGAAGAGTTTTTGAGTTCTCCAAGCTTCACGCGTCCGAGTTTTTCTTTCTCCCAAAGCAGGGCCACGATACCCTTATCGTGAGCCACGAGCTTTAGCATTCCTACGGGGGTCTTAATGTCTTTAAAGTAGAGCGTCTCGTTCTTCTGATCCATGCATCTACACTATAACGCCGGACCGGTTTCGTCCGGAAATTTTTGTTAGCTATTTCCCCATGGTGCTGGCACTGGATCTCTAAGGAGCTTTAGGTTTCTTCGACGAAAGTCTTAAGCCTTTTTAGCGTATCGTCCCATTGGGACGCGATAACCGCAAGGTACTCCTGCATGGATGCGAGTGGCTTGGGGTCGAGTTTAAAGAGGCTTTCTCTCCCGTGCTTCACGCTGTGAACGACACCGACGTTTTCCAAGACCCGCAGGTGCTTCGTAATCGCCTGACGAGTCACACGCGTGCCCTCGGTGAGGTCGGAGATCGATCGGGGCTCGCTGCCGATAAGCTTCGTCACGAGCGATAGGCGAATCGGATCGCCGAGAGCCGCGAAGGTCTCGGCATTCCGCTCCAAGGTGAGAGCCGCGGAGTCTCTACGCCTGGACAACGAATTTCTCGATGTTCCGGAGCTGCGCTTCCCAGCCACCCTCATGCATTTTGTAAGCTTCGGCCCGGCGACTCGCCGTTATTTTACTGAAGCCCGACTCAGTCACACTGAGACGCGTTCCAGTCGTGGTTTTTGCCAGACGAAACTCCACTAGCGTTGGTTCTTCTTTGCTGTAGTCGAAGGATCGATCCGCAGGGAAAGGAGTCCACGCGTAGGAAAAGTAGGTCTCGGGCTTGATCTCTTTGATGATGAACTCCAGCTCGAATTCATAGCCAGGATGGGTGTTCTTGCCGTGAGTCGTTTTGCCTGCGATAAACGGACCGTTGAACGTCGCCTTAAACCACTTCGCGAATAAGGTAGAGTCGGTCAGAGCCTGCCACACCTTGGATACGGGGGCGTTGATTTCAATGTGTCTCTCAATCGAATTATTCATAAGCAACCTCTAAGTTGCATATTAAACCCTTCCCCTGAAACACGCAACCATTTTATTGCCCTTTAAGTCCAGGCGGTTGAGTAAAATTCGTAAACCGAGCACAATGGGCGCATGGAAGAAAAAGACTTCGAAGGGACTCTCGTCTTAGAGAAGCTCGCCGCCATCGGAAAACTCGACGCCTTTTTCGAGGCGATCGATGACGATGATTTTAGCAAAGCCCAGGCTGTCATGAAGCAAGCCCGCATCGATCCAGGGACGATCGCGATCGTTCTGCAGAAAATGGGTGATGCCGATGCGGACGAAGAAATGCCCCGTTAAAATCTAGAAGCCTCGAATATGTTGGCGCGCTCATTACGAAGAACTAAGGTGATCAGCATGCAAAATGATCAGCTATCCAAGGATGTGCTTGAAGTAGAAACTCTTCTCCGTAGAGAAGCACCGAAAATTGAGTTTTGGCAGGCCGTCGAACTGGAGTCCGATTGTGCGCCCGACATCGAAACCGAAATCGGTTGGGCAGAATATGGAAGATTCCGGCTGCTTTTTCGTCGCACAAAGTTCGATGAAAACGACGATGTGCTGTCGGAAGAGAAAATGCTTCTTGGTGACGCCCCAACGGCCTTGCTTGAAGAACTCCACGATTTCCTCCCACTCTTTATGGAGGAACTCGCGTCCCACCTTAAAACTCTGGCGGACGAGCCCCAGGAAAATAGTGAAGACAGCGACGGCAATTGAGTCCCATCTCCCCAAGGGCCCGAAAGCGTCCTCAAGCCTCGCTTGAGCTCCGTCAAACCGTGATCTAACTTCACCACCATGCAAGAAAAACTTCCAAACGTCCGCCGCAAAAAAATCTGGGGAATCCTCGCCGTGATCGTCGCCCTGGCCTTCTTCATTCTCTGGTCCCTCCCAGGAGGCAACACCCCAGCCGTCATCGAACACAGCAGAGAAGCTCCAACGGCAGCAACAATTCCCTCACCCTAAATTCTCCGAGGGGTCCCGCTCAATTTTGAGTTTCGAACTGCGTGCAGGGAACTAGCTTTTTAGCGACATTGATAGTTCTTCGGAACTACCATAGCGTCTTTCGATGCTCGGCTTTGTCATCACCTATCCCGAATGTATCATCGACGAGGTTGAGCCGACGATAGCTTTGCTTGCCGGAAAAATTTCTCTTCAAAGAGTTAACCTCGATTTACTGCCTCCGAAAGGTATGGCTGATTTTTTAATTATTCCAGGAGGGTCGTGTGACCAGGCCGTGGTCCACAGTGGCCTTCATGAACTTATTCAAGATGTCCTCACGCGGGATGGCTTCGTCGCGGGAATCTGCAATGGAGCCGTTGTTCTAGCAAGTGCGGGAGTCCTTAAGAATAGACGATGCACTCATACCGCCCATCCCAAATATGCTCCTTTGCCCGACTTTAAGGAGCTTTTGGATTTTGCAGAAGTTGTCTTTAAGGACTCGATTTACATAGATGAAGACGTAGTGGTTG